>JBEIRQ010000006.1:0-20094 GCA_040375885.1 Methylococcus sp. | reverse complement strand
GGACCAGTCTGGATCCTTGTTGTCCCAAAGGTCACCCAGAAGATTGATCATGACCACGGGGCTTAGCAGCTGCGTATCGCCAGGGGGCAGACCACAAAGCGTCCTGACCTGCTGCTCGAATTGGCTGGTCAGCGTCGCATCGAGGCTGAAATGACCGCTGTTATGGGGCCTTGGGGCGATTTCGTTGATGATCAGTTGCTGGTCTTTCAGTAGAAAAAATTCAACCGCTAAAACACCGACATAATCGAGCGCCTCGGCTAATTGCAAAGCCATCTCGCGGGCCCTTTGAGCCACTTTTTCTGACACTCGGGCGGGGATGAGGCTGATATCAAGGATGCCGCCCGCGTGCTGATTTTCAGCGACAGGGAAGGTCGTGACCTTTGACGGTGAGGTCCTTGCCACGATGACGGACAGTTCCAGTTCGAGGTCCAGTCGCTGTTCGAGAACGCAGGGTTTCTCTCCCAAGGCGATGAAACCTTTTCGGGCGTCTTCTTCACTCTCTACGCGGATTTGTCCCTTGCCGTCATAGCCGAGTTGAGCCAGTTTTAAAATACCCGGCAGGAGGGGTGCTAGAGATTGATCAAGGTCATTGAGGGATTCGATCGGAGCGAATGGCGCCACGCTAAGCCCCGCCCCCTGGATGAAGGTCTTTTCTCGGATCCTATCCTGAGCAATCGAGACCGCAGCGGCAGAAGGGGAGACCTTGACCGATTTGGCAAGATGCTGAAGCCCAAGCGCTGAGACATTCTCAAATTCGGTGGTGACGGCAAGGCACGTCGCTGCCAGTTGATCGAGCGCAGAGCTATCATCGTAAGGCGCACAGAGGTGAACATCGGCCAAGGTCCCGGCAGGACAGTCTTTATCAGGTTCTAAAACCGTCACTCGGTAACCCATGCTGCGAGCTGCCATGGTAAACATGCGACCTAATTGGCCGCCGCCGATGATGCCGAGCATGGCTGGAGGAAGGATCGGTTTCATAGAGGGGCAAGATCAGGGAACATCCGGCAGGATGGCGTCAAGGACCTGTTGGGTCTGCTGTGTCCTAAAGCTCTCAAGTCGTCTTAGGATGGCGGCATCCCCTCCAGCAAGAAGGGCGGCAGCAAAGAGAGCGGCATTGGCCGCACCCGCCTCGCCAATGGCAAAGGTCGCTACGGGAATTCCTTTAGGCATTTGAACGATGGAAAAGAGAGAGTCTTTGCCTTTGAGGTATTTGCTTGGAACCGGAACCCCAAGGATCGGGACGGAGGTCTTGGCTGCGAGCATTCCAGGAAGGTGGGCAGCCCCTCCCGCTCCGGCGATAATGCAGGCAAGACCCCGTTCTCTTGCGGTTTCAGCGTATTGAAACAATAGGTCCGGCGTTCGGTGCGCCGAGACGACCTTGGTTTCAAAGCCGATATCGAAAGCTTTCAGTTGCTGGGCCGCGTGTTGCATGACCTCCCAGTCACTGGTGCTGCCCATGACGATACCGACTTTTACCATAGCCCTATCCGCTGAAAAATTGTCCATTTTACCGTAATGGCACCAATAAATGGCTCATGATCATCATTTCACCCTCAAGCACCCTGGCTTTGAGGTCTTTCACCGACGCTGAAGAGGCTCCTATCGTGAAAAATCGCAGCAGTATTGACCCCAAAGAAAAGGCTCATTTTGAAAAAATAGCGCGACTTTGGTGGGAGCCCCAGGGCCCTTTTTGGCCCCTTCATGCGATGAACGCTTTTAGGGTCCGTTATATCAGGGAGCAGTTGGTCGATTATTTCAAAAAGAGGGATGATCCCCTCCATCTTCCTTTTAGTGGGCTTCGTTGCCTTGATGTCGGCTGTGGCGGGGGGATTTTAAGTGAAGCGATTGCGCGCCTTGGTGGGGAGGTGATGGGGATTGACATGGTCGAAAAAAATATCGCCATCGCCGATCATCATGCCCAAGCATCGGGTCTTAACATCCACTATGAAGCTACCACCGCAGAGGATCTTTTGGCGCGGGACGTTTCTTTTGATGTGGTGTTCAATCTCGAGGTGGTTGAACACGTGGCCCATGCCGAAGAATTTTTGCAAAGTTGTGCAAGGCTCGTTCGTCCGGGCGGGATTATGGTGGTCGCGACACTGAATCGGACGGTGCTGTCCTACGCTGCGGCGATTATCGGAGCCGAAGTTATTTTGCGATGGCTCCCCCGCGGCACACATCATTGGCGAAAGTTTGTTTCCCCTTCAGAAATCGAGCGCTTTTTGGTGCCAGAGGGCTTCACCGTGATCGCAACCACTGGGGTTTTCGTTAATCCTTTGACGCGTGGATTTAGACGCGTCAAAAGCACCGCCGTCAACTACATGATGGTCGCTTCGAAGGCCCTCTCCTGAGTATTGATAGGGGCTTCAAGGATGTCCATTGGGCCATCGTCCCTCGATATACGAGGCTCGGTAATCAAAGATCCTTTTGAGGCGTTGCTTGATGAAAAGCCTGTGAACGATCGCCCCAAGGAGACCCCAGGGCATCACATAATGAACCGTATCGATCATTTCAATACCGCCTTCAACGGGTTCAAAGCGGTGTTCGTGAAACCAAAATCTAAAGGGTCCGATGCGCTGTTCATCGACAAATTGACGCTCAGGTACCACGTGTTTGATCTCGGTGACCCAGGTCATGGGGATGCCTCCAACGGCGGCAATTTGATAGGCAATGATCAGTCCGTTATGAAGGTCATCGGGAACCTCTGAAAGGATCCTGAAGTGAAGGAAGTCGGGGGTAATGGCCTCAAGATTTCTAGGCGTTGAAAAGAACGACCAGGCCTCTTGAAGAGGCAAGGGAATGAACTGTCGGCGGTGCAATTGATGAAGTGCCATAGGGGGGGTAGCGAGAGTGGCATGAACGGATGCATTGTAACGATCTTGAAGACACTCGTTGTCCTCTCTTTATTTTTTTAGGCATCGAACCGAAGCGAGGGTGTGCCCTCTAATGAGGGGTGCGTCCCGATTAATCAGGAGATTGTCTAATGTCCTCAGCGCTTATGACCGTTCTTTATGATGGGGGTTGCCCCCTGTGTAGTCGGGAGATCCTTCACTACCAAAAGATCGCTGGAGATCGCCCTATTCGTTGGCTGGATGTGACCCTGAAGGCCACCGATATGACACCCTACGGCCTCACCGTGGAAGAAGCGCTCCGCTCTTTTCATGTGGCCCCTTCGGAAGGCCCAATGAAGGCGGGTGCCAGCGCTTTTGTGGCCCTTTGGTCGGAGTTACCCTATTACCACTGGTTGGCCAAAGTGATCCTAGCAACGGGCACGTTGCCATGGCTTGAGGCGGTCTATGTCCGTTTTGCCAAATGGCATTTCAAGCGCCGCTGCGCCACGGGGACCTGTGGGCTTCCACCGTCCGGCGAGGGTTCATGACGGTCGCCATCGTCTGGTTCCGTCAGGATCTTCGATTAGGGGATCAGCCCGCACTCGCAAGGGCCCTTAGTGCCAGTCAAAAGTTGGTTCCTATCTATATTAACGATACGGCAGCTGACAACCCTTGGGCGATGGGGAGCGCGAGTCGCTGGTGGCTCCATCAGAGCTTAAAGGCCCTCGACGATGCGCTTCAAGATCTAGGATCGCGGTTGATTATTAGGCAGGGGCGACCTCTTGAGGTGCTTCGCGAGGTGATGGCCGAAAGTGGGGCCACCCAAATCTTCTGGAATCGACTTTATACCCCCTATGAGATGGCTCGGGATCGCGTGATCAAGGCCACATTAAGTGCCGAGGGGTTTGAGGTCCAGACCTTCAACAGCGCACTTTTATATGAGCCTTGGGAGATTGGTCGTCCTCAAGGGGGGGCTTACAAGGTCTTTACCCCCTTCTGGAAGGCGGTGATGGCCAAAGGCCTCCATCACTTTACCGAGCCGGCCCCAGATCATCTTCCAAAGGTGCCATCCTCGATCCCAACTGAGCCTTTATCGTCCCTTCAGTTATTGCCGAAGATCGCTTGGGATCAAGGCTTTTATCCAAGGTGGCAAGTGGGGGAGAAGGCGGCTATGGGGCGGTTAACGACCTTTATCGAGGAAGCGATTAACGGCTATCAGGAGGGCCGGAATATCCCCTCCATAGAAGGGACCTCGAAGCTTTCTCCAAATCTCCACTTTGGAGAAATTTCACCCCGGCAGATCATAGAGGTGCTCTCTCAAGGTCAATTATCCTTGCATCAAGGCCCCCTTTGTTTTCAGCGTGAGGTCGGGTGGCGGGAATTTGGTATGCATCTCCTCTATCATTTTCCTGAGACCTCCGATCAGCCGCTCGATCAACGATTTAATACGTTTCCTTGGCATGAAGAGGATGAGGGCCGGCATCTTAAGGCCTGGCAACAAGGGCAAACCGGCTTTCCTATTGTTGATGCCGGGATGCGAGAGCTTTGGCACACCGGCTGGATGCATAACCGGGTTCGAATGATCGTCGCATCCCTTCTTTGCAAGAACTTGCTCATGGACTGGCGTCAAGGTGCCCATTGGTTTTGGGATACCTTGGTGGATGCAGATCTCGCGAGTAATAGCCTTGGCTGGCAGTGGACCGCGGGCTGCGGCGCCGATGCGGCACCCTATTTTAGGATTTTCAATCCAATCCTTCAGGGTGAGAAGTTTGATCCTGAGGGCCGCTATGTGAGGGCGTGGTGCCCAGAACTTAAAAGACTCCCCGATCGATTCATCCATAAACCCTTTGAGGCGCCCGCAGCCGTTCTCGAAGAGGCTGGAGTTTTCCTTGGCAAGGACTATCCAAGGCCGGTGGTTGATCTTAAGGAAAGCCGGGAGGCAGCCCTTGGGGCGTTTGCAACGATCAAGCACTTTATCTAGTGCGGATTAGCGGCGCCTTGATCCCCTGATCAGGGTGCTGGGACGGGCTGCAGGCGTGATGTCGATCGCCGTGGTTTCAACAAATCGGGCGACCACGGTGTCTCCTGTCTTGATCTCATTGAAACGGGTCAGATCCGGCTTCTCTGTGACCTCAACACGCTTTCCAGCAGGCCCTTTGATGCCGATGGCCCGAGTGGCGGGATCAAGGGAGGTCACCACCCCCTGAAATTCGTAAGGACGAAGAATAGCTGTTCCAGGCTTCGTTCCTTTTGGGGCTTTTTTGATCTCTTCGATTTCAGGCCACAAGGGTTTTCCGGTCGGGTTGACAGGAAACACCTCAACCAGGGTCTTGAAGCGAGCCTTGATCGTATCGCCGACGCCGATGTCATCAAAATTTCTGACTTCGTTAGCCACTTTGATTTTTGCGACCTTTTCATCAGGGAACTTGAGGGTCAGAATCCGGTTCTTGCGGCTGATCGCTTGAACCCTGGCACTCAGGCGTTGATCACGATCTTCTGCGCTGGCCGTGGCGGCAGTGTCTTCTGGAAGACGGGTCTTCAAGGTCGATTTTGATTTCGAAGCACAACCTGTGCCGAGGCAGAGGGTCAGCAACACGGTCAGGCAACCATAAAATGAATATCTTCGACGCATAGGTTCTGTAGCCATGTGTGGATGCGAATTTTTTGAGGTTCTCCCAAAGTGTGGGCAAACCGCGCGTGACGGCAGTGTAGCAAGCCCCCAGAATTCTTGCCAAATGATGCGTGGGTGGAGGCGATCAGTCGGACTGAGTGGGCACCTGATCGCCGGGTTTGGCCATTAGGAGCCATGCCATGAAGGCAGCAACAGCAGGGTCTCCTTCAGAGGGTGCCCAGGGCGCAAAATCCTCAGGATCGAGGGGACGATAAGGACCTTCCTTGACTTCGAACATCATCGTACCCGGCTCATGGCTGACCACCGCATGCAAGGTTCTTGGGGGAATTTCAAAGGCAAGGGTCCCTTTTGACGGCGACAGGGTCACCCGCTCGGTGACGATGCCCTCCTCACTAAAGAGCACAATCGAGAATGTCCCATGGGTTGCCAGCATGAGTTCCCAGCCATTATCCCGGGCATGTCGGTGTGGCCGGATATAAGTCCCTGGCTCCATCGCGTTAAAGAGACGCTGAACGGGCGCCTCAAGGTGTGGGTGAAGGTTCAGATTTTTGCGAAGGCGGGGGCTTGTTTGAGCCTCCAGGGTCAAATTTTTAAGGTGATTTTGATCAATGACGGGTATGGCCATGGCGATGATGCGGCTTTGGAGCTCAGATGATTTAAGTCGGGTGACGGCAGCGGATCGCTTGCTTTCCTTATTGGGACGCCAATGAGTGAACTACCCCTCATGAATGCTGTCTTAACAAGCGGTTCTTCTTCTCTTTTTTGACCCGTCAACTGGCGGGTCTTTTTTTCACTTACAGGCCTGATATCGTTACCCTTGGAGCTGAACCCAGGTTGCAAAGAGTCGGTTGTTTCTCTATAAGGTTCAGCCTAACACGCTCATGTCGAAAATTATTTTAAATCCTGATTACAGATTTTTTTTAGGAGGACTTCGGAATGCTCGAATTGAACCGTTTGATCGGTGCATTGGCTCTTGGGGCCTTATCCCTATCGGCACAGGCTGTCGAATGGCAAGCACTGCCGAGCAAGGCCCCTGAGCCAGCAAATAACCCTTCTACCCCGGCCAAGATAGAGCTTGGGAAGATGCTCTATCACGAGGTTCGTATCTCATCGAATGGCGTCCTTTCCTGTAATTCTTGCCATAACGTCATGGGGGGCGGCGATGACAACCGTGCAGGATCCATCGGTGTCAAGAATCAAGTCGGTGGTCGGAGCGCCCCAACCGTATGGAATGCCGCCTTCAGTTCAGTTCAGTTCTGGGATGGCCGCGCACCTAGCCTTGAAGCACAGGCTAAAGGGCCGGTCACCAATCCAGGTGAAATGGGCATGAAGAGTTGGGATGATGTGGTGGCTCGCCTGAAAGCGATGCCCGAATATACCAAGGCCTTTGCTTTGGCTTTTGGGAGTGAAGATAGCGTCACCGCTGACAATGCGGCCAAGGCAATCGCGGCCTATGAGAGGACTCTGATCACGCCGAACAGTGCCTATGACAAGTTCGCTAAGGGCGATAAATCCGCGCTCAATGAACAGCAGGTTCGTGGTATGGAGACGTTTGCTGAAGTGGGCTGTGTGGGCTGCCACTCAGGTCCTGCATTCAATGGCCCACAACTTCCAGAAGGCACCGGGTTTTACCAAAAATTCCCAGCCATTGAGAATGGTGTGTACGAAGCAAAATATGGCTTCACCGCCGATTTAGGGCGTTATGAGGCCACGAAGGATCAGGCTGACAAGCATTTGTTTAAGGTGCCTACCCTCCGTAATATTGCCTTGACCGCTCCTTATTTCCACAACGGTAAAGTGACGACCTTAGAAGAGGCCGTCAAGGTGATGGGTAAGCTGCAGCTTAATAAGGATCTCACGGAGTCTCAGGCGGCGGATATCGTCTCGTTCTTGAATAGCCTCACCGGCGAATTCCCAAAGATCGAGATGCCGCGGCTTCCAACTTATGCCAACAAGGCCTTCCCGACTGAGTAAAAGGCAAGCCTTTTCGGTGTTGTGAAGACCAGCTTTTGCTGGTCTTCATGTTTTAGGGGGTTGATTTGGTGTGAGTTGGCAACCTAAAAAGGGGAAGGGCCCGAATCCTTGCATCGATTTCATCGCGAAGGGCCAGAAACTCAGGACTTCCAAAAATCTTGAAGCGGGCCACAAACTCTTCGCTATGCATGCTCTCGGGGAGATCCTTAAGCGGGGGGATAAATTGAGCCTCCTCACTGCCTTCACTCAGCATTCGCTGGACATGAAGCGCGGCTTCTTGGGAACTGACGGCGAGTTTTCCAAAAGCGGCCCCAGATTCATCGGCGGCCAAATCGATAAAACTAAAACCGCTGCCATCGTGCGTGTCGTGCATTTCTTTAATTAGACTGACCATCTCAACGAGGGTGCCTTGGCCTGACATGGCAAGGAGCGCTGCGGCTAAAAAATGCTTGGCGGTATCGACGCGCTTGTTGAGGAGGACGTTTCGCCGTTTCGGGCCAGCCTCGGTCCCGACAATTCGGGTCAGGTCCTTGCCGTTACCATAAGCACTTAAGACCATAATGGCTGCTCGGTTCTCACTCACGGGGTCATGGCCTTGTTGGGAGCGAACCCAAGCCTCTTGAAACACCGCTTGCATCAGATCGCCAAGGCGAACGAAGCGGCGTTCAGTGCCATCGTTAAGAACGGTCGTCAGGACGTTCTGATAAGCCAAAAGCGCCTCCTTATCCGCCGTATCCTGGATAATATCCCTCAATTCGGTGAGGAGTTCACGGTTCCATTTAATCCGAATCACCAAGCGTCCATCCTCAATGTGGATGTCCTTCAGCATTTGATCGAAGAGAACGCCATAGCGATAAAACGGTGGCGTGATGGCGAGGCCTCTCAGAAACAGCCCCGCGGCCGGAGCGCCGAGTTCCATGCCGCCGATTCTCAAGGTTTCGATCACGGCTCCCTTGGCTGTTTCATCAACGGTTAAATTGATATTGAGGTAGCGTTGTAGCCAACGACTTTGAATCTTGAGGCTGGCAGCTCCTTCCATGCGATCCTGGCTAAAGGCGATGCTGCAATCCCCTTGAAGCCGCCGGCGCCTGATCGCGGCCCTGCAGAGATGATTGAGATCCTCCTGGGTGAGGATGAGACGTTTTTCTTGGCCGGATTGGGTTTGGGTCGACTGCAGGCGCTCACGAAGCGGCGTGGTCGTGACGGGGCCTGAAAAGCGGTTGGCGGGGGGCTTTATGGTATGAGGCTCTGCCTCGAGGAGGTGATGGGTGCCAAAGGCCGTGATCAGGATGACCAGGCAGAGGGTGGCCGCTAAGACTGAAAACGCCCAAATGACCGGGCGTCTCATCGGTCACCACATCTTAGGGCGAGGGCTTTACTGTATGCCGTCAAGGGGTCTTTCCAGGCCGATCAATATAGACATTCCACGTATGAATTTGGTCGCAGCCATCATCACTCATGGCAGTCACTTTAATCCAGGCGCGCCCTTCCGTGATCGGTGCTTGAAGGTTAACACGGATACGATAGTCGCCACTTCGCTCAATGCTGAGGGTATGGGGGACAGGCTCTACATTGATCCTGACCTTGATCGTTGAAGGATCCGTATTTTGTGAGGCCAGGAAGCTCAAGTTTTCAAGGCGTTCGAGGTGGGTCTCTGGCGCCGGGGATTCTTCATCGATGCGAGGATCCTTGCAATGGATCACGAGTCCGCCATGGTGCCCAAGGGGCATCGCCATGCTCAAAGGAGTTGGCAGCAACAAGCCGAGCAGCAGCAGAAGTCTTGGATTTCGGTTCGTCATGGGGTGCCCCTAAATGGTGGGACGGAAGAAGGTAAACTCCAATGGGTTGCTAATCATATTGAATTGTTCGCTAAAAATGATCCACCTCGATGATATTCAGAAGGGAACGGAGAGCGATTGTTTGATGGGGTATCTCAAACCGAAGGCCTGTTCAGCGTGTTCTAATGTGTTAAAATTGTACGATAATTTGAAGGCCTAAAAGGGCCTCTTCCACCCACCATAGGGCGCTCATGGGGGTGGTCTTGTTTTCACGGTACGGCACAACTTTAGGAAACGTTATGAAACTCGACCAGGTCATGGCGAAGGTATTCAAGTTCATCATCTTCGTGTTCTTCACCTTTACGGCTCTCCTTTATATCGGTGTTCTCTTGTTGCTGCCCTTGGACGTCCTCTTTCAGGTCGTTCGCCTGTTTCATGCGATTGGTCTTCCAACCGTTATCTCGGTCTCTATGGGGATTGCCCTCATTGGATTTATTGGTGTACAGGTCTCTCAGATGCCGGCCCTATGTGCCTTGGTGGTCGATGTCGGTCGCCAGTTGATCGCTTTCGGACACGCCCAGATCAAGCGTTGTGATGTATTGATCGAGGAGACCGGTGGTTAATCGCCCATCGCGTTGAACGACGATAAAAAACCCTGCCTCGGCGGGGTTTTTTTATGAAGGGCCGATGGTTTGCCTTAAAATTGTGATTCATTCTCATCTTACGTCTCATTTGGTCGGGTCGAACCTATGAACAGTTTCAGCAAGGAGCATGTCCTTTCCGATTGGCGCCAGCGGGCCGATGATTTCGAGCAAGAGGTCGCGAAGGCGGTGATCGGCTTAGAGGGCGCGATTCGTCAGATCACCATCGCCATTTTTGCCCGGGGTCACCTCATGCTGGAGGGCGATGTCGGCGTCGGTAAGACCACCTTGTTACGTGCGGTAGCTAGAGGATTGGGTGGGGCCTATGAGCGGATTGAGGGAACCATTGATCTTCTCCCAGGTGATCTCGTTTATCACACCTTCATTAATGAGGCCGGCCGGCCTCAGGTCGATCCGGGTCCTCTCTTAAAGCATGGCGAGGGGCTGTCGGTCTTCTTTTTCAATGAAGTGAATCGTGCCCGCCCCCAGGTTCACTCGCTGTTACTAAGAGTGATGGCGGAACGCAGCGTCACGGCGTTTAATCGGGAATACCACTTCCCCTATCTACAGATCTTTGCTGACCGAAATCGGGTTGAGCGTGAGGAGACCTTTGAGATCCCCTCGGCGGCGCGCGATCGGTTTTTGATGGAGCTTTCGATCAGTGCGCCTAAGGATCCTGATCTTCAGTACGAACTGATGTTCAATCCAAGATTCCATGACGTCGACCGGCTGATTCAAGGGGTTGGTGAGGGTGTCCTCCCTTATCGTGAATTGAGCGATATCGCTGCCGCCATTCAGTCCGAAGTCAAGGCGAGTGACGCCTTGAAGGCCTATGCGCTCAATCTTTGGTCGGCGACCCGTCAGCCCGCTGATTTTGGGATCAAGGTTTCTGGTGTCGACATGGACCAGTTAATCCTCGCGGGGGCTAGCCCCCGCGGGATGAGCATGATGATGCGAGCGGCCAGGGTTAACGCCTGGCTTCAGGGACGAACCCATTTGGTCCCAGAAGATATTCAATCGATCTTCAAAGAGACGGTCTCGCACCGTGTTTTTTTGAATCCGGTGTATGAGCTTCGCCGCGAGACCATCATGCCGGAACTGATGGATCGCTTATTCCAAGCGATTGCAGCCCCTTGATCAAAGAGTTTCACTACCGGATCCCATGGCGCTCTTCGAGCCCTCATCCGGGTGGTCATGCAAGCCGGCTTGAGGGGGGGCAAGATGAATTTTCTGGGCTCGTGCCTTTTGTCTCCCATCCCCATGCGCGCCAAATTGATTTCCGGGCGAGTCTCAAGGATCCTTTTGAGCAATTGATCGTCCGCAGCTATCGACAACGCAGTCAAGTGGCCGTGACGGTCATCGCGGATCTTTCGGCATCGATGGGGTTTCAAGGCGTCGCCGATAAAAAGGCGCTTTTGGCCCAGTTTTCGATGTCGGCGGCCTGGACCGCCTATCGCCAGGGTGATCGCTTTGGGTTGATGGGCGGGGCCTCCTCCTTGAATGAAGGCCTTAGCGTGCCTTGTCGATATTACAAAGGTGGCGTTCCTGACCTCTATGAGCGTCTTTTGAATGCGCCTCGTACAGAAAAAGGTATCGACGGGCTTCAGCTTGCAGCGCGTCGTTTAGGTCGGCAGCGGTCTCTTGTTTTTCTGGTCTCGGATTTTCATTATTCAGCATCCGTCCTTGATCAGCTGCTGAATGAATTGGGCCATCATGATGTGGTTCCCATCGTCCTTTGGGATAGCCTTGAGTATGAGAATCTGCCCCGTTTTGGTCTGGTTGTGCTGCAAGACCCTGAAACCTTCGAAACCAAGCGCCTTTTGATGCGCCCCTCACTCCGAGAGACCTTTAGGCAGCGGTTCGAGGAGCGACGGACGGCCTTGGAGCATCGTTTTCGAGAACGAGGGCGACGGCCTTTCTTCCTCATCGACCATTTCGATCCGGATCAATTAACGCGCTATTTTTTGCAAGCTGAGTAGGATACCCTCTGACGGTCTGGTTCATTCTTTGAGGCCATCCGATCATGCGTGCCATTGATCTTCAGCACCTTTCAAAGCGTCTTGGTCAACGCCAGGTTCTTAACGATGTCTCCTTGACCATTGCTCCCGGCGAACTCTTTTTTTTGATTGGACCCAGTGGTTGTGGCAAGACCACGCTGTTGCGGCACATCGCCGGTTTTCTAGTTCCTGACCGGGGTCATATCTTCTTTGATCAGGAGGAGGTGACGATGTGGCCTCCACATCGCCGGGAGACCGGGATGATGTTTCAAAATTACGCCCTTTGGCCTCATCTTAATGTTGATGCCAATGTGGCCTTTGGCCTTGAAGAGCGGCGTGTTCCCGCTGCCGAGATCCGTCTTAGAGTCGAAGAAGCCCTTGAACAGGTCCAGCTTGGAGGCCTTGGTCAGCGCCGCATCAGTGAGCTCTCAGGGGGGCAACAGCAACGGGTAGCTCTGGCCCGGGCCTTGGTCATCAGACCACGGAGTCTCCTCCTAGATGAGCCGCTATCAAACCTTGATGCCCGATTAAGACTTGAGATGCGGCTAGAAATTCGGCGTATCACCAAGGCGTTTGGCTTGACGGCTGTTTACGTGACTCACGACCGGGAGGAAGCCCTCTCAATGGCCGATCGCATGGCCGTCATGAAAGAGGGCCGTTTGCTGCAGGTCGGAAGCCCCAAGGATCTTTATCAGCATCCTAAATCCCTCGAGGTCGCGGCCTTTATTGGAGAAGCCAACTGCCTTTTAGGTCAAGTCCTTGGAAAGACGGGAGATCCTTCAATCTATGCGGTAGAGACGCCCTATGGTCGGCTCTTGGCCCGAAAAACTCAGGAACGTTGGCAGCCTCGTGATGGTCAAGAAGTCCATCTTATGTTGCGTCCAGAAGCGATCCGGGCCGCCATTCGATCCCCCGAGAGTAACGGGTTCTATGGGACTTTGGTTGAGACCCTTTATCTCGGGGCCTCGGTCCAGTATCGCGTTCTTCTAAAGGACGGTGTCATGATCCAGTGGCTGGTGCAACATCCAAGAGGTGATCTCACAAGGGAAGGGGAATCTCTGTGGCTTGAGGTTGATGCTAGAGATCTTCTGATGCTAGAGGAATAGAGCCTCATGGGCGAACCCTTATCACCGTCATCCTTCAAAAAGCCCCCCAAAGGGGAGCCTCACTTTCCCTGGTGGGTCCCGGTTGCTCTGTTGCTTATTCTTTCTGGACCTTTTCTCTTAGAGCCTAAGGATCATGCCGCGCTCGCCCATTACGATCGACGCCTGGTTATCCTTTCCCCGCACCATGAGAGTATTCGTCAGGAATTTGGCGACGCCTTTACGAGCGACTGGTTTCAGAGGACCGGAGAAGAGGTTTATCTTGATTGGCGGATTCCTGGGGGCTCGTCTGAAATCTTTCTTTTTTTAAAGTCAGAATTTCTCGGCGCTTTTCAAGAGGCTTTTGAACTTCAGCAAGGTCGGCCGATGACCCCTGAGATGCTCAAAGGGTTTCAAGACCCAAAAACGCCCGAGCAACCCTCAGAAGGGTATTCAAAAGACGTTGTTGATGCTCGTCGTGATTTCCTGGCCTCCAACGTCGGTATTGGGGTCGATCTCCTTTTTGGCGGTGGCACCCCCGATTTTCAGCAACTGGCTGATGCCGGCTATTTGGTCAGTAGCCCTCCAGGAGGGCTTTCAGGAATCCCCGCGATTGAGGCCCGCCACCCCGAATGGTTTCGGTCTGAGGTGATTCCTGAGGCTTTGAGTGGTGAGGTATTCAGGGATCCCCGCCAACGCTGGATCGGGGCGGTATTGGCCACCTTTGGTATTCTCCATAATAAGGATCTTCTGAAGCGGCTTCAGGTGGCAGAGCCCCCTCAAAATTGGGAGGCACTAGGAGACCCAAAGCTTCTAGGGCAGCTCGCTCTCGCTGATCCGAGTAAGAGCGGTTCGGCGGCTAAGGCTTTTGAGTTGATCATTCAAGAACAGATACAAAAGACACTGGCCGCCGCGAAGGGACCTTTAGGCCCTGAAGAGGAAGCTCTTCTAATCAACGAGGGTTGGCTTAAGGGCTTGCAGTTGATTCAGCGGATGGGCGCTAACGCCCGCTATTTCACCGACTCTGCGGCTAAGATCGCCCTTGAAGTCGGCCGCGGTGATGCGGCGGCCGGTATGGCGATTGATTCTTACGGCAGGGCGACTCAGGATGCGGTGGCGAAGGAGGATGGCTCATCTCGGGTGGGATTTTTCTCCCCTCTTGGAGGGACCTCGGTCAGCGTGGATCCTATTGCATTGATGAGAGGTTCCAAAGATCCAGAATTAGCTACTGCTTTCATGGAGTTCGTTCTCTCCATGAAAGGCCAAAAGCTGTGGGCGTTCAAAGTGGGTGCCCCTGAGGGTCCCCATCATCACGCGCTAAGGCGGATGCCGATCCGCCGTGATTTCTATCAAGTGGGTTTTACTGCCTTCATGAGTGATCCTTTAGAGGAGCCTTACGAAAAGGCCGGTCATTTTATCTACCACCCTGAATGGACCCGATCATTATTTGGCGCTATCCGATTTGTCATTAGGGTCCTATGTGTGGATACCCACGAGGAACAGCAGGCCGCATGGCGGATTATGATCGCCCATGGCATGCCCAAAGAAGCCCTTCAGGTCTTTCATGACCTTGAAGGGGTGGATCTTCAATCGATCCATCAAAAGATTCTTCCGATTCTCAATGGCCGCGACAAACTGGCTGAAGTGCGGCTTGGGCGTGAACTCGCTGAAACCTTTAGAGCGCGGTATCGTCGAGCGGCGCTGATCGCTCAAGGAGCGGGATCATGAAGCCTTTTGCGGGGGGAGTGATTCTCATCAGCATGATCCTCTTTATGGGGTTTTTTTTCCTGCTGCCGCTCTCAGGAACCTTTCGCATGGCCTTTATGGGCCCCCAAGGGGGATGGACCCTTGATTTTCTTTTAGAAATCTTCCGAAATCCTCTCTATGTCGAGGGGCTAAGGAATGCCCTAACCATCGCCATCTTTTCAACCCTTGGCTGTCTTTTCCTCGCCGTGCCGCTGGCGTTGATTTTCGTTCGTCATGAGTTCTTTGGTAAGGCCCAGTTCAATGGGCTCCTTCTGGTTCCCTTAATACTGCCGCCCTTTGTGGGCGCCCTTGGCATTCAGGCGATGCTCGGTCAGGCGGGTGCTCTCAATAGTCTTTTGATCGATTGGGGGGTGCTCTCATGGGACGCGCCTATCGATTGGTTAGGTCGAGGTCAGTTGCTCGGCGTCATCATCATGAATGTGCTGCACCTTTACCCTATTGTCTACCTCAATCTTTCAGGCAGTCTGGCTAATATCGATCCACAGTGGGATGACGCGGCTAATAGTCTTGGCTGTCCGCCCTTTCGGCGATTCTGGCGGATCACCCTGCCGCTTGCTATGCCAGGGCTCTATGCCGGTTGTTCGATTGCATTTATCTGGGCGTTCACCGAACTTGGGGTACCGCTTATTTTCGATGTCGACCGCGTCACTTCGGTCCAGATCTTCAGCGCTATCAAGGATCTTAATAACAATCCCTTGCCCTATGCACTGGTGGTGGTCCTTCTGGGGCTGACCTTGCTTCTATTTTTCGGAAGTCGTGCTTTTTTTAGAAGCGATCTGGCAGGAGGGGAGGGGAAGGCAACCCTTGGACGGCCTATCATTCCCCTCACCGGGTGGAGAGGATGGCTTGCTACGGGCTTCTTTGCAGCTGTGGTGGCCATCGCCCTTCTGCCGCATATCGGTGTATTGTTGATGGCCCTCTCTAAGGACTGGTATGAGACAGTGCTACCACATCAATGGACACTAGAGCCTCTTGAAAGAGCCTTGGGGCACCCACTGACCTTGACGGCCATCGGCAACAGTCTTCGCTATGCCCTTTTAGCAACCATTCTGGATCTTGTCCTCGGCGTTGCAGTGGCGTGGCTTTTGGTCAGGACGAAGCTCTTTGGGCGCTCCCTGGTCGATGGCCTGACCATGATGCCACTCGCTGTTCCTGGCATTGTGATGGCTTTTGGGTATCTGGCGCTGTCGCGTTCAGGCCAACCGCTCGACTGGCTCATAAAGGGGGAGGATCCTTTGATGCTGCTCGTGGTGGCTTACGCCATGCGGCGTCTTCCCTATGTCGTCCGTTCGGTGACCGCGGGTCTTCAGCAGGTACATCCTGCCCTTGAAGAGGCTGCTGAGAGTCTCGGTGCGACGCCCATCAGAGCCCTTTGGCGGGTGACTTTTCCTCTCGTCATGCCGGCAGTTCTGGCAGGGGGGCTCTTGGCCTTTGCGTTTGCGATGCTCGAAGTGAGTGACTCGATGATTTTGGCTCAAAGAACGATTCATTTTCCGATTACCAAAGCGATCTATACCTTGGCGGCAGCGCTCGGCGATGGTCCCTCACTGGCTTCGGCGTTAGGGCTTTGGGCCATGCTTTTTTTGACGGTGACCTTTGTCGGGACCGGGGCCATTTTAGGTCGAAAGATCGGTGCTCTGTTTAAGGTTTAGGCTTCGAGGGACCGAGTGAACGAAAATCCGGCGCAATCCCCTTCCCCTAGGGATGGGGTCAAGCCGGCTAAACCTCATGAAGCAGGAACTGCCTGCTGGAAAGATTAAATGCGGTCGTCTCGTAATACGAGCATCTGGGTGGTCTCTCTGCGTCTTCATTGATGCGGACAGAAAGCCAATCGAGGGTTCTACTGGAACGGCTGTCGGTATCGACCCCGGATTCAAGGACCTCATCACCCTATCCAATGGCGAAAAGGTCAACCATCCCAAAGAACTGCAAGAGTCACTCGCTCGGCTGGGACAGGCTCAGAGAGGAGGAAACAAGAAATTGGTCGCTCGGATTCACGAGCGCATTAAGAATCAGCGTAAGGACAGAAACCACAAGCTGTCGTTGCGGTTGGTCAAGGATTACTCGGTCATCGCCCTGTCGAAAGACAACGTCAAGGGGATGGCTCGGGTGTATGGGAAGAGTGTTGCCTCGTCAGGCATCGCTCAACTTCGCTCCATGCTGGATTACAAGAGCCGTGCAGGCGGTGTCCGCTATCTCGAAGTCAATTCCCGCAATTCCACGAGAATCTGTTCAGCCTGTGGCTCCCTGACGGGGCCTGAGGGAAGGGCGGGACTCAAGGTAAGGCAATGGGCTTGTCATGAGTGTGGAACTCAGCATGATCGCGACATCAATGCCGCTATCAATACGCTCACTGCTGCGGTCGGAACGACCGTCGAGATGGCGGTGCGCTATGCAGCGTAACTTTCCAGTCCGGAATCCCCCGGCTTTAGCCGTGGGGAGGTTCAAGAGCGGTTATTTGATACAGATCAGGCGCTCGAGGCCATCGACTTTGCGGGTGGTGACCAAGGGAGGCGTCGTATTGACGGTGACGGTCAAGGTGCAGGGGACGAGATTCTGATTTAAGGGAATAAATGCGGCCCAACGCCCATTGGGCTTAAATCGGGTGACTGTGGTGAGGTTGGATCTGACCTTATCGCTGATGGTGACTTCAGTACCCGTCGGGACGGTGGCGCCTGATGCGAGAATGAGTTGCCCTGTGATCTTAAGCCTTCTGATCGGCATGAACCAGCGGGCAACGTTGATTTTGAGGCTGGTTATCGCGCTTGAGGCTTCAGGGCTAAGAGGCGGGAGGCTGGATGCGGTGGACGAAGCCGAGATCGCTCTAGATTCACTCGCAGGGATCTCAGTCTCGACTTTTCCAAAGGCGTTGGAATGGACGCCCATCAGAAACACAAGAGATACGAACAGAAGAGGGGACAGGGTGTTGTTCAACGACATCCAAAAGCCTCTTTGGACGATGTTAACGATCGGTGCTGGCGTCGGAGCGAACACAATCAATGTTCCGCCAGTGGAAAAGATCGGCTCAATAAGCCATTGAGCCCGAAATATCTACCCAAAAGGGTCGGCATCAAGCCGTCATCCAGATAGGTTATTGAAGGATTGGTCCGCGTTGAGGGATTCGAACCCCCGACCCTCTGCTCCCAAAGCAGATGCGCTACCAGACTGCGCTAAACGCGGATCAGACCGATATTATGAAGCGAAAGGGCCTCAAAGGCCAGCCCTTTGATCGTTTTTCTTTATAAAAAAAGGGCCAAAGCCCCGTAGTAAGGGGTGGTTCCTTCAAGAATCGAACCCTTGAGCGCCGCTACAAGCGGGTAAAACAAGGGTTCATCTTGCGCCTATTAAAAAGATTTTTCGGCGGCTTTAAGGTGGGTGGCAGCGGCATCCGCAGATTCACCGGCCATCTCACTATGCCCCATTTTGGCATGCTCAAGGGATTCATTGAGGTTCTTGATACCCGCTTCAACGTGGGGATTAGCCTTTTCTTTCTCAGCCGCCTCAGCATGGGTTTTAGCGGCCGTTGCATGCTCCTGACACGCTTTTAAATCTCCTTTTTTGCCGCTTTCTGCAGCCGCGATCGCATGCTTTGTCGCTTCTGCCTTGTGATCTTCCGCAAAGGCAGGGGATGACAGCATGAAGGCGCTGATGAGCGCAGCGAATGCGTATCTTCCAAGTCTTAAATTCATAGCCGATCTCCTTGGGTGGATGGACAGGGACGGGTCACTCTAAGTGCCATATCGGATGACCTTGATGTAATCCTTCATCCCATCCCTTGGACCCCTCCCGAGTGGAAAGGTTTCGACGGACAACCAATGAAATATGGCGGACTCACCGTCCTAGTGTCACGATGCGGATCATCGCCAGCAGCGCTTTTAAGGATCTGAAGACCCCGGGGTCTTTATGGATGGGCTCTACACCAGGAAGGCTCTGGCCCCAGGCGAGGCGACGGAGCTTCTTTTTGACCGGTGCCTCGAGTTTTCCATCGGCAGCGAGTTCCATGAAAAGGGCCTTCACGTTCCCTAGGTCAAAGAAATCTTTCTGCCAGGACCACTGATAGTTGCCACCATAACGAAACCAGGAGCCACCAAGGCCGGAGACTTCATAGTCGGTGCCATCATCGCGTTTGACCGGGGCTACCTGCCGCCAAATCCCGATCACTTCGCCTTTTTGATCGTCGATGAGGAGCGTGTCATAAGGATACCGCCACGCTTCAAATCCTTCCATATGAGCCCCCAGCGCCCAATCTTCAATTTGTTGGCGGCCACGGGCAATAAATTCACGGTTGGGCCCCATGTTCCAAGAGTATTCAGCATCCTCGCTATACATTTGCCCCAGTCGATGCGCCCATTCCCCGGCTTTTTCTGAATCTCGATTGGCCTCAAGCCAACGGCGAATCATTTCTTCAATTTCTTCTCTCGGGTAATGGGCCATCGGATTGTCCTTCAAATTGCGGAGGGTGATGGGGGCGATGCCCCCATCCTGCCTGATAATATGATTATTATTTGGCCGTCGGAGCTGGGGTGGTGGCGGGTGCGGTGGTGGCGGCCGGCGCTGCTGTCGCGTCCTTTGGCTTAGCCGCTGAAGGGTCCGTTGTCTTGGTCGTTGACGTGTCTGAATCGTTTCCACTGACTTTCTTGGCCACCTTCATCGCCGCGAAAGGAAGGCAGCCACCAAGGCTTGCAAGCATCGAGACGAGGAGTATCGTGGTCAGGAAGGGGCGATTTGAATGGATCATGAGGTTTGATTATCCAGTGAGGGAGAAATGAAAGCTTTCACTTCGAATTGTAGACTACGCGTTGGTTGATGAATATCACCATCGACTTCTTAAGTCCCCGCGATGTGACCGCCATCCGTCAGCTGGCCGAGAGCATCTGGCCCATCGCCTACCGGGATCTTCTATCAGAAGCTCAGATTCGCTACATGATTGAGCAGCGCTATGACCCTGAAGTTCTTTTGGAACAGATGGCGGCGGGTGATCTTTTTCTTGGAGCTCGGAGGGATCGGTGGTGTGGGTATGCCCATGTCTATGCCTTGGGTCTGGGGCTCTTCAAGCTCGACAAGCTCTATGTCGACGTCGATCATCAAGGCCAAGGGATTGGTCGACAACTTCTTGAGCGGGTATTTTCGGAGGTGATCCTCGCCGGAGGGGTGGAGCTGACACTTCGGGTTAATCGCCTTAACCTTCATGCCATCAAGGTATATGAGCGAAACGGTTTTGAGATCACCGGCACTGATAAGGTGGCGATCGGTGGGGGTTTTTTTATGGATGATTATGTGATGACGTGCTCGCTGGATAAAAAAACAGGGATTTGATGCGCTATCTGAATGAACATCCGCTCATCATTCTGACGCTCTTAACCGCCCTTTTTTTTAGCGTGGTTCTGGGGTT
>JBEIRQ010000301.1:0-2638 GCA_040375885.1 Methylococcus sp. | reverse complement strand
CTGCTTCATGGCGGCGATCCTCTCGAGAACCTTGGGCATGAAGCGGTCATAGATTGATTCCTGAATTAAGGCTCTTGAGGGGCAGGTACAGACCTCACCCTGATTGAGGGCAAACATCGCAAAGCCTTCAACAGCCTTATCGAGAAAGTCATCGTCTTCTTGAAAGATATCCTCAAAAAAGAGGTTGGGCGACTTGCCGCCCAATTCCAGGGTCACTGGAATGATGTTCTGAGAGGCATACTGCATGATCAGCCTTCCGGTGGTCGTCTCCCCGGTGAAGGCAATTTTGGCAATGCGGCGTGATGAAGCCAAAGGTTTTCCGGCTTCAAGGCCAAATCCATTGACGATGTTCAAGACCCCCGGCGGCAAAAGATCACCAATGATCTCCATGAGCACCATGATGCTCATCGGAGTCTGTTCAGCAGGCTTCAGGACGATGGTATTGCCTGCCGCAAGGGCTGGGGCGATCTTCCACACCGCCATCAGAATGGGGAAATTCCAGGGGATGATTTGCCCCACAACACCCAGAGGCTCATGAAAATGATAGGCAACCGTGTCTGCATCAATTTCTGCGATCGAACCTTCCTGCGCGCGGATACAACCCGCAAAATAGCGAAAATGATCAATGGCAAGTGGGATATCTGCCGCCATCGTTTCCCGGATCGGTTTACCGTTATCCCAGGTTTCAACTATCGCCAACCTCTCAAGATGGGCCTCCATGCGATCCGCTATGCGGATTAAGAGATTGGCCCGTTCAGTGACCGATGTTTTCCCCCATTGAGGGGCTGCGGCATGCGCTGCATCAAGCGCCAAGTCGATGTCTTCCGCCGTTGAGCGGGCAATCAGTCCGATCGATTTGCCGGTGATGGGTGTGATGTTTTCAAAATACTGTCCGAGGACAGGAGGCTGCCATTGGCCCCCGATGAAGTTGTCGTATCGCTCCTTAAAGGGACGTGTCGTCGTCATGGGATTCTCCTTGGGCTTTAAAACCGCCGATGTTGGCCCAAAGCCTTAGGAACCCAAGAACGAATTCCTAAATTAAGGATGAGCCATTGTTTTTTAATGATGACCTGACATTCGAATACAGATTCTAGACGTTTTTCAGGTTTTACCTCGAACGATAACCTTTCAGTCAGCAAAGCATCATAGAAACCGTTTAACCTGATTTCATGCGAGACCCTTCTGGGGAGGGACTCATGATTCCTTCGATCCTTTAGCGAGGCCAAGAACGTGTTTGACAGACTCAAGGAACATCATATTGAAGAGGTCATTTGGGGCATTATGAAGAATCATGAAGAGTGCGAGTGGCTTGAATTGAGCCGAGCGGCCTTCCCTGGGATCTCCGATAGTGAAATTCTGGATGTGATTCAGCTCTATTTCTGTGAGGATATCGAGGAGCTTCTTGAAGATTGAAGCCCCTCTGGAAGCTATTTGAAGGTGGCGCTGACCTTGGTGAGGTTCACCACCTTGATCTGACAGGTGTTGTCACTGCCGGTGCAAGCGCCCCCCCAGCCTGAAAACGTGCGGCCTTCTTGAGGCGTCGCGGTCAAAATGACGTCGGTGCCCGTCACAAAGGCATGGCTGCAACTTCTCGTATTATTCCCGCATTGAAGCCCTTTGGGGGCGCTTAAAATCGACCCATAACGGGTTTTAGTCACCTTCAATGGATACTTTGGTTTTGCTCTGAAGAGCGCCTTGATGGTGGTTGTGGGTTGATTCAGAACCAAAGAGCATGAGGTGCCTTGGGGGGTTTGACAGCCGGTCCAGCGAACGAAGTCATAACCCTCCTGAGGGGTTGCTGTCAGCACAATCGCCGCATCTTTCCCAAACTTCTTGAGGCAGTCGAAGGTTCCAAGGCCGCAGACGATGCCTTCTGGAGCGCTGGTGATTTGGCCGTGAGGTGGCCGAATCGTTTTGATCTGGTAGTCGCTCGATGAAACAAATTGGGCATTGACTGAGAGATTGCTATTCATGGTCACTGAACAGGTTCCAGAGCCTTGGCAGGCCCCAGACCAACCAATAAAGTTTTGTCCGACATCGACCGAGGCGCTCAAGCTGACGGAGGTTCCTTGGGTAAAAGAGGCTTTGCAGCCTGTGCCACAGCTAATACCGGAGGGATTACTGGTCACCAAACCGCTGCCTGAGCGGCTCACGGTGAGGGTGTATTGATTAGGGGCATCATCTCCCTCAATGGCGGCAACAATTTGATTGCTGCCGTTACTTTGAAGCCAGACGGCTTGGGCTTGTGTACCCGTTGGCATGGCGACATCTGGAATCGAGGCATTCTGATTCGTATTGCTCAGGGTCTGACGGGTCGTCCAAACGCCCCCTTGGTAATAGCTGCCTTGAATCGTGGTTGTCGTCGAGGTTTGTAGATACCAGATCGCGGTTGCTGCGCCATTGGAATTCGCGGCAATTTTGGGGAAATAAGCATTTTGAGTGGCGGTGAGGTCGGTCAAGCTTCCCCAGGTTCCAGAGCTCAAAGGACGGGTACTGATCACCCAAATACCATAGGTGTTTTGTTGCATACAAATGGCCATAGCACTGTTGGTTCCATTGGGGGCGATCTGAGGCGCGTTGGCATTCAAAGTGCTTGGGCTCAAATAATTGATATCGCTCCAAGTGCCCCCGGTCATTT
>JBEIRQ010000399.1:0-1674 GCA_040375885.1 Methylococcus sp. | reverse complement strand
GTCGACTTCATGACGACCCGAGGGTCACTAAACCTTACAAGGCTGAAGAATGGGAAGCCATTATGGCCGTGGGACAAAAGGTCGAGGAGGGTCTTCTTGCAGTAGAGGTCCGCTTGACCCACGGCGGCGAGCCTACCTTCATTGCGCGTAACCCTGGTGATAAGCCTGAGTGGCATATTGGGGCCTTAGGGGAGGAAAAGTGGGCGCTTGCACATCGCCTGTTTCACCGTCTTTCTGAGCGATTCGGTCAGGGTGGGGTCATACAGTTTGGTCAGGGTAAATGGTATCCCGGAGAACCCTTACCCCGTTGGGCGATGAACCTTTTCTGGCGGACTGATGGCCTCCCGCTATGGCGTCATCCATCCTTACTTGATCCTGAACCCAACCCGGAACTTGATCTCACCCGGGTTGAAGAATTTGGCCAAAGGCTTTGTGAAGAGCTTGGGCTTTCTCATGGCTATCTCATTCCAGCCTTTGAAGATCCATGGATCCCCCTTGATGATGAAAGTAAGCTTCCGATCAATGTGGATCCTAAGACGATGGATCTTAAAGATTCTGGGCATCGTCAGACGCTTGCCAAGCGACTGCGTCAGGGGGTTGGGAGTCTCGTTGGATTCGTACTGCCTCTCAAGTCGATCCCGAATGAAGATCATCCTTGCACTTGGCGTTCGAGTCGGTGGCCTCTTCGTCATGAGCAGCTTTTCCTACTTGGAGGGGATTCACCGATTGGCCTTCGTCTACCGCTTGATAGACTTCCTTGGGTTGCCCCCGATGATTTTGAGCCGGATATTCCCGTTGACCCCTTTATGCCTCGTGGTGCTCTGAAGCAGCGCCTAAAGAGGGCGAAAGACCCTGTTGAGCCAGCCAAGGATGAGAGCCCAAAGGAAATCATTCATACCGCGCTGGCTTTAGAAATGCGTGAGGGTCGTCTTCATCTTTTTCTACCCCCCCTTGGGCGTCTTGAAGACTTTGTTGATTTGATGGAGCACATTGAGGCTATTGCCGTATCGATGGATCTTGGGTTACGTCTTGAAGGCTATCCACCCCCTAGGGATCCAAGACTGACCTCCCTTTCGGTGACCCCAGATCCTGGCGTCATCGAAGTCAATGTCCAGCCTTCAGCCCATTGGGGTGATCTTGTTAGCCTCACTCAAACACTCGATGAAGAAGCTCGATCGGTGGGCCTTGCGACAGAGAAATTCAATCTAGATGGCCGCCACACCGGAACCGGTGGCGGGAATCACATCACCCTCGGTGCCTATGAAGCCATTGATAGTCCGTTTCTAAGGCGGCCAGATGTGCTGGTCAGTCTTTTAACCTATTGGCAGCAACATCCCTCGCTTTCTTACCTCTTTTCAGGCGCTTTTATCGGACCTTCGAGTCAGGCCCCTCGCGTAGATGAAGCCCGAAATGACCACCTTTATGAACTAGAAATTGCCTTTAGTGAACTGACAGGTGCCTTAGAGCCTGGGAAGGAATCAGAGCAGCCTTGGTTGGTGGATCGCCTCCTTCGCCATCTCCTGACCGATATGACCGGGAATACCCATCGATCGGAATTTTGTATCGATAAACTTTATTCTCCTGATTCTCCCACTGGGCGTTTGGGTATTTTGGAGCTACGCGCCTTCGAGATGGCGCCTCATTATCAAATGAATCTGCTTCAGGCCCTATTAC
>JBEIRQ010000325.1:0-2389 GCA_040375885.1 Methylococcus sp. | reverse complement strand
CATTCTTTTCATGGGATCGGCCGCCGGCGGTATGGATATCGAACAGGTTGCGGAGGAAACGCCTGAAAAAATTCTGAGCATGACCCTTCATCCCGCCGCAGGATTTCTGCCCTTTAAGGCCCGTGAAATGGCCGAAGCCTTGGAACTTCAGGGCGATCAGGTAAAGGCCCTTGAAAGCCTTATGCGGGCGATGGTTCGCCTCCTAGAGGATAAAGACCTGAGCCAGGTTGAAATCAATCCCCTCATCGTGACAAAAGAGGGGGCGCTTCAAGCGCTCGACGCTAAAATCAGCGTCGATGAAAATGCCCTTTTTCTGCACCCGGACCTTCGGGATCTTCGTGATTTAGGGCAAGAAGATGCGACGGAATCAAAAGCGCGCGAACATGATTTGAGCTACGTTACCCTCGATGGCAACATCGGTTGCATGGTCAATGGCGCAGGACTTGCCATGGCAACGCTTGATGTCATCAAGCTCCATGGCGGGGAGCCTGCCAACTTCTTGGATGTGGGTGGCGGCACCACGGCCGCTAAGGTCGCCGAAGCCTTCAAGCTCATTCTTTCAGACCATAAAGTGAAGGTGCTCCTCGTTAATATTTTTGGCGGCATCGTCCGTTGCAATCTGATCGCAGAAGGCATCATTCAAGCGGTTCAGGACGTCGGGGTGACGATTCCTATCGTCGTCCGCCTTGAAGGAACCAACGCCGAAGAAGGCCGCGCACTGCTTGAAGCCTCAGGCCTTGCTCTGACGACAGCCCTTGATCTTGATGATGCCGCGAAAAAAGCGGTGGAGGCCTCAAAATGAGCATTCTGATCAACCGCGCGACCAAAGTCATCTGTCAGGGTTTTACCGGGAAACAGGCCACCTTCCATTCGGAGCAGTGCTTGGCTTATGGGACCCAAATCGTCGGGGGCGTGACCCCAGGGCGAGGCGGGCAAACTCATCTTCAGCTCCCCGTCTTTAATACCGTTCGAGAAGCCCAAAAAAATACTGGCGCGACCGCGAGTATGATTGTGGTGCCGCCCCCTTTCGCGGCCGATGCCATCCTCGAGGCCGCAGACGCCGGCATTAAGCTGATTGTCTGTATCACCGAAGGGATTCCGGTCCTTCATATGCTGAGGGTCAAGGCGGCGCTGAAGGATTCAGGCGCCCTCCTCATCGGCCCCAATTGCCCCGGCATTATCACCTCAGGGGAGTCGAAGATTGGCATCATGCCGGGCTTTATTCACCAGCCAGGGGTGATTGGCATTGTCTCCCGTTCAGGCACCCTGACCTATGAAGCGGTCTACCAAACCACTCGAGTGGGTCTTGGGCAAACGACCTGTGTCGGTATCGGCGGCGATCCCATCAAAGGACTCGACTTTATCGATATCTTAATGAAGTTCGAAGAGGATCCCGCCACCAAAGGCATCATCATGGTGGGTGAAATTGGCGGTAGCGCGGAGGAGGAGGCCGCAGAGGTCATTAAGGCGCATATCACCAAACCGGTGGTGGGCTATATTGCAGGCCTCACCGCACCCCCTGGAAAGAGGATGGGCCATGCTGGCGCGATCATTACGGGGGGGAAAGGAACCGGTGCCAGTAAGGTTCAGGCTCTTAAGGCGGCAGGGGTCGAGGTGGTCGCAACCCCCACTGAAATGGGGCGCCGGATGGCCGAAGCGTTTGGAAATTAGAAGGCCGCCAAAAAATTAAACGCTTGGGCGGGGGAGGATATCCTCGATATGAATCTTGACCTCACCTGACTTCTGATCGCTGAAGAATAATTGGAGCGTCCTTCTGACAGTTTCGAAAGCCAACTGCTCCCAAGGGATATCTTTTTCTTCAAAGAGCCGCACTTCAAGGCTTTCAGTCCCCGCACCGAATCGGGCCTCGGGCATACGGGCCCTATAGAAAGCATACACCTGCGAAATATGAGGGAGACTAAAAAGGGTATAAAGCGCTTCAAGTTCCACCTCGACCTGAGCCTCTTCGAACGCCTCCCGGGTCGCCGCCTGAGCCATCGTCTCCCCAAGCTCCATAAACCCCGCAGGAAGCGTCCAAAGACCCTGTCTTGGCTCTATCGCCCTTCGGCACAAGAGAACCTGGCCTTCAAAAATGGGAATACATCCCGCAATCACCTTGGGGTTTTGATAATGAATCATCCCGCAGGCATCACAGATGTGCCGAAGCCGATCATCGCCATCAGGGACCCCGTGACGGACCGGAGCACTGCAATCAGAACAAAATTTCATCAGGCCAACCTATCCATCCAATACTTTCGGCGATCTTAGTCTGCCATGGCCCCAATCAACTGATCCTCAAGATCAAAGCGCCTGGTTAGAGCTTCACCCAAAGCCGAAAGATCCGCTTCAAGATGATTCAAAAGACCCTGGCCCCACTCCCCTTCATATT
>JBEIRQ010000077.1:0-7415 GCA_040375885.1 Methylococcus sp. | reverse complement strand
GCGAAGGTCGATACCCAAGTCGGCAGCAGCCAGACCCTTGCGGTCCCCATTTTATCGCTCGATTCTGGAACCTACTTCGACAACGAAATCTCGCTCGGCGACAAGTCGATGCAGCAAACTATCGAACCCCGTCTCTTCTACGTCTATATCCCAAAGTCGAACCAAGAGAATATTCCCCTCTTCGACACCCAAAGTTACGACTTTACCTACTACCAGCTGTTTCGTGAGAACCGGTATGCCGGTTATGACCGTGTTGGCGATGCCAATGACCTGACAGCGGCGGTAACGTCACGTTTGATTGATCAAACGACAGGGGTTGAGCGGGTCAGGGCAACGCTCGGTAACCTCGCCTATTTCAGTAACCGTTCGGTCACAGCCATTGGCCCTGCGCCCGATACCTATAGCCAAAGCTTCTCCAATATTATTGGCGATCTCTATACCGCGATCACGGACGATTGGTCGGTCTACTCCGCAGGCCAATACAACGCCTCGTTGAACCGGATTCAGCGTGGTCAAGTAGGCATACAATATAACAACCGACAAAATCAGATTCTGAATGTGGCCTATCGTTATCGTACCAACCAGAACTACGATACCTGTGCCCCCAACCAAAGCACATCCAGCGTGTTTACCAACAATGATGGCTGTCTTAATCTGACCGACGTCTCGATGCGTCTTCCCATTCTTGCTGGTTGGTATGCCATTGGGCGCTGGGAGTACTCCTTCCTCAACAATACGACGCTGGAGAGCTTTGTGGGGTTTGAGAGAGAAACGTGTTGTTGGAAGTTTGCACTCATTGGCCGACGTTTTCTTAATACGATCAATTCAGATGGAACGGCGACAGCCAGCAACGCCTTCTTTGTGCAGCTAGAGCTCAAGGGTCTCACATCGCTCAATAATGATGTGGATACTTTCTTGCAGCGGAGCATTAATGGTTACAGATACCAGGATTACTGATGCCGAGATTTCGTGAGCGCTTCCGATCAGTCCGCCTTCTAAGAGCCTTTCAAGTCCTTTTACTCCTGATGGGGCTCAGTTGGGGATGTGTCCACGCCGAAGGGGTGGACCGCATCGTTGCGATTGTTGAGGATGAAGTCATTCTTGAAAGTGAATTGCAGAAACGGATCGAGATGGTCCGGCAGGGCATGTCCGGAAGCGATGCGCCGACCCCCTCGGGGATACAGTTAGCTCGACAGGTGTTGGAACGATTGATTCTTGAAAAGATTCAGATCAATTTAGCCGAGAAATTAGGGCTTCGTATCGACGATGAGACGCTTCGACAAGCGGTACAGCAAATCGCCCAGAAGAATAATGTGACCCCGGAGGAGCTGCGCCAGTCCCTCCGGGCCGAAGGAATTGAGTACTCGGAATTTCTAGAGCAGATTCGTGGCGAATTGGCTCAGCAACGACTCAGAGCCAGTCAGGTCAATAATCAGATCAAGATCAGCGACCGTGAGATTGAGCATTGGATGAAATCACGCGGTCAATCGGCCGCCAATCCCGATGCAGAATTTCTCTTGGGGCATATTTTGATTTCAACCCCCCAGGCGGCCAGTCCTCAGGCGTTAAATGCCGGAAAAGAGCGGGCGGACAAGCTCATTGAAGAATTGAAGGGTGGGCTCGATTTCAAGGAGGCCACAGTGCGTTCTTCAGACTCATCAGACGCCCTCAAGGGGGGTGATCTTGGGTGGCGGAAACTCAGTGCGATGCCTACGCTTTTTGCTGATCTGGTGCCTAAGATGAAAAAGGGCGATCTCGAAGGCCCCATCCGGAGTCCGAGCGGTTTTCACATCATTAAGCTGTTGGATACACGCGGAGGCGATGCCGAGCGGATCACCAAGACCCGGGTCCGCCATATCCTGATCAAGCCGAATGAGCTGATCAATAATACCGATGCCAAAAAGAAGCTTGATGCGATTCGCACCCGGATCGAAGCCGGGGATGATTTTGGTGATCTTGCGCGGGGCAATTCGGATGATAAGGGATCTGCAGTGAAGGGGGGGGATCTCGGGTTCGTATCCCCAGGGGCTCTAGTCCCAGAGTTTGAGCAAGCGATGATTGCGCTTGATCCTCATCATTTGAGTCAGCCGGTCCAAAGCCAATTTGGATGGCACCTTATTGAGGTCTTGGAGCGACAGGAGTCGGACGATACGCAGGAACTTCTTAAGAAAAAAGCACAGGATGACATCTTTAACCGAAAGGTGGGCGAGGAGACGGAGATTTGGCTCCGACGGATTCGTGATGAAGCCTTCGTAGAAATTAGGATTCCTGAGTTGTTACCTGAAGGAGCCCAGCCGCCACCTGACAAGACCACCGAGCCATGAGGCCCCGCCTTGTCATCACCGCCGGTGAACCTGCGGGGATCGGTCCTGACCTTTGTCTTCAGCTTCAAGGGCACAGATTTCCTGCCGATTTAGTGATTGTTGCGGATCCTCAATTGCTGGAGGAGAGGGCTCGTGCTATGGGGCTCCCTCTGGTGATGAACTCCTGGTTTCCGGGTCAAGCTTTCGAAGCCCCGGAAGTATTAGCTGTCTGGCCCGTCGCAAAGGCCTTATCCACGGCCCAAGGCGTTCTCACAGCCCAAAATGCGGGTTACGTTCTTGAGACCATCACCGCCGCCGCGAAGGCATGCCTCCGGGGTGATTTTGAGGCGATGGTGACCGGCCCGGTCAGCAAAGCCTCTTTAAACGATGCCGGCTACGTTTTTTCAGGGCACACCGAGTTTCTCGCAGAGATCACTGGGGGTGATCCGGTCATGCTGCTCACCGCGCCAGGTCTTCGGGTTGCGCTTGCGACGACCCATTTGCCGCTTCGGGCGGTGCCTCAGGCCATCACCCGCGAGAGTCTGGCCCGGACACTTAGAATCCTTCATCAGGGCCTTCAATGCCGCTTTGGAATTCCCTCGCCAAGGATCTTGGTCGCGGGCCTGAATCCTCATGCCGGCGAGGGGGGGCATCTGGGTCATGAGGAAGAGGCCATCATCATTCCGCTTCTGGATGATCTAAGGGCACAAGGCATGCAGTTGGTTGGGCCTTTACCTGCCGATACGCTCTTTGTTCCCCAAGTCCTCGAAGGCGCCGATGCGGTTCTTGCCATGTATCATGATCAAGGTTTGCCGGTTCTGAAGTATCTGGGTTTTGGTCGGGCCGTGAACATCACCCTCGGGCTTCCCATTATTCGCACCTCGGTTGACCACGGGACCGCCCTCGATCGGGCAGGGACCGGATCGATTGATACTGGGAGCCTTTTGGCAGCGATTGATGCCGCCATCACGATGAGCACCCTCAGTTCAAGAGGGGGCGTTTCCCATTGAAAGTTTCGGTATGAGTCATACACCCAGAAAGCGATTTGGTCAGAACTTCCTAAGGGACGCTGAGGTGGTCCATCGGATTGCGATGACGGTCCATCCGCGCCCCGATGATCACCTGGTCGAAATTGGTCCTGGGGAGGGGGTCATGACGGAGGCCTTGCTCCCATCATCGGGGCGCTATGATGCTATTGAGATTGATCGTGATCTGACGGCTGAACTTAGGCGACGATTTTCGAATCGTCCGGGTTTTCATCTGCATGAGGCGGATGCTCTGAGGTTTGACTTTAAGAGCCTCTTGGGTGAGGGTAAGATCCGGGTGGTAGGGAACCTCCCCTATAACATTTCAACGCCACTGATGTTTCATCTCTTTGCTCAAGCAGGGGTGGTCGAGGACATGCATTTCATGCTGCAAAACGAGGTGGTTGATCGGCTCTGCGCTGAACCCTCGAGCCCGCATTACGGTCGGCTTGGGATTATGGCGCGTTACTTTGCGAGGGCAGAAAAGCTCTTTGAGGTGTTCCCCGAGAGCTTCTATCCGCCCCCAAGGGTGGTCTCTGCGATTGTTCGCCTGGTGCCCCATGCGGTCCCGCCGGTGAGCGCCGATCCCGTGACCCTTGGCAAGGTGGTTACCACGGCTTTTTCACAACGTCGGAAGACGCTCAGAAATGCGCTCGGAAGCCTTTTTGATGTCGCGGAGCTTGAAGCCCTGGGCATCGATCCAAAGGCCAGAGCCGAGACCCTCTCTTTAGAGGAATACGCGGCTCTTGCGCAATGTCTTGATGAGAAGCGAAGCGAAGGGGGCTCTGGCCCTTAAGATGGTTAAGTGATCACGGTTGGGGCTTTCATCTTGGATCGCGCCCTGACTTCTCCTAATTGTTCGGCGAGTTCAATCAGATCCTTGAGCGCCTCTTGTGGGTCATGGTGGTGTTCCTTGGCGTCAGGTTCAAAGCGTTCGAGATAAATTCTGAGTGTTGCCCCCTCGGTCCCTGTCCCTGAGAGTCGAAAGACGATGCGGGAACCGTTGGTGAAGATAATCCGGATGCCCTGGTGGGGGCTGACGCTGCCATCGACGGGGTCGAGGTAGGAGAAATCATCCGCGATAGCGACTTTATTGTCGCCCCATTGCTGTCCTACCAGCTGGCCTAGCTGTCCCCTTAGGAGATTCATGATGCTATCGCCAATGGCCGAAGGCATCCCCTCGTAGTCGTGCCGCGAGTAATAGTCTCTGCCGAAGATCGTCCAGTGTTCCCGAACGATGTCGGCGACCGACTGTTGGCGGACCGCGATGAGATTTAGCCAAGCCAGAACGGCCCAAAGTCCATCCTTCTCTCGAACATGGTCTGACCCGGTACCGAAACTCTCCTCCCCGCACAGGGTGATTTTTCCTGCATCAAGGAGATTGCCGAAAAATTTCCACCCGGTCGGTGTTTCGTAGGCATCAATCCCGAGCCGTTGGGCCACCCGATCAACGGCTTGACTGGTTGGCATGGAACGGGCGACCCCCTTGAGGCCGGCGCGATAGCCTTTTAGATGATGGAGATTCGCGGCGAGGACCGCGAGGCTATCGCTCGGCGTGACGAAGAAGTGATCACCCATGATCATGTTTCGATCGCCATCGCCATCGGAGGCGGCCCCAAGCGTCGGTGCCGCTGGCTGATACATCCTTTCAGCGAGGGCATGAGCATGAACCAGGTTGGGGTCTGGATGGCCGCCACCAAAGTCTTCAAGCGGTGTCGCATTCATGAGGGCGCTGAGGGGGGCGCCAAGCCGGTCAATCAGGAGGCGATGGGCGTAGGGGCCGGTGATCGCATGCATGGCATCGAACAGGATCGACAGCGAGTCTTCTTTAAGGGCTTGGGCAATGAGGTCGAGATCAAATAGTTCCTCCATGAGTTCGGCATAGTCGGTCACAGGATCGATGATTTCGACCATCATGGGGCCCACCGCGAGGGTTCCTAGGGTGTCGAGATCGACATCGGCCACTGCGGCGATCTGATATTCACTGAGGGATAAAGTACGCTGATAGATGTCATTGGTGATCTGTTCTGGAGCTGGGCCGCCATTATTGGCGTTGAATTTGATACCAAAATCCTCGTTTGGTCCGCCAGGATTATGGCTTGCGGACAAGATAAAACCCCCTTCCGCCTTATATTTCCGGATCAGACACGAAGCGGCGGGGGTGGAGAGTAAGGCGCCTTGTCCGATGAGTAGTTTCGCAACACCATGGGCCGCCGCCATTTTGATAATGACTTGGGCCGCCTGTCGATTGAAATAGCGGCCATCGCCACCGAGGACTAAGGTAGATCCAGTCAGGGAGGGTAAGGCGTCGAAGACGGATTGGACGAAATTCTCAAGGTAGTGCGGCTGAAGAATGACCCGAACCTTCTTTCTAAGCCCCGAGGTGCCTGGTTTTTGATCCTTAAAGGGCTCTGTAGGGATGGTGTGGATGTGCATGGGAGAGGTTCCTGACTCATGAAAAAGACCGCGTCCATTGTACTGAAATAAGATGATCGCACGTGATGCTCTGCCGGGATGGAATGATTCCTTGGGGGCGGGATAGGGTTCAAATGGTGGTGATTTGGTGACAACGCCACCAACTGTGTAAAAATAACACTGGAAATTTCGTCGAATTAGCGGCAAACTGAAGGCTGAGTAGTCTCGATTAGTGGCGATTGTTCATCTGCGGGGCTCTCTCCATAAGTCCACATCAACTACCAAGTTAGGAATTTGACCATGAATGCAACCAAGCTCTCTATCGTTCTCCTGTCTGCTGGTCTGACCGTTGGCTGCGCCAGCAAGAGCGACCTCGCAGCACTCCAGACTCAGGTTGATGGCCTGAAGGCTGAGATTTCTTCTGTTAAGAGCACTGCTGATGAAGCACTGTCTGCTGCTACCAGCGCTGACGCTTCTGCTCGTCGCGCTGCTGCTGCTGCTGAAGAAGTCAATGCAAAGCTGGATCGTGGCTTCCGCAAGGGCGCAATGAAGTAAGTTTTTTCTTTAAGAAAGAACTTCAAAAACCCGGTGGGTCGCCCCACCGGGTTTTTTTGTGTTTGAAAAAAGGCTCTGGTTTTAGGACATACTTTATCAGCTTGGCTTTGAGGACGCTTCAATCGCTCGATTGATGGCCCGATAGCCGATGTCCTTCCGATAAAAGGCGCCCCGCCAGTGAATCCTTTCGGCCTGTTGATAGGCCTTCTTCTGTGCTTCCTGGATGGTTTCTCCAAGAGCGCTGACACAAAGAACTCGACCGCCCGTGGTGATGACTTGCCCCTCTTTGATGTCGGTACCGGCATGAAAGACCTTGAGATCGTCGGCTTCCGATTCTGGAAGTCCTTCGATGCTGTCGCCGATTTCTATAGAGGCGGGATAGCCGGCTGCCGCGATAACGACACCTAAGGCGGGTCGCTCATCCCATTCGACCCTCGCTTCATCGAGCCTTCTTGAAAGCGCCATCATACAAAGGGCTGGCAGATCACTTTGAAGACGCATCATAATCGGCTGCGTCTCAGGATCACCAAATCGGCAATTAAATTCGAGGACTTTAATATCACCTTCAGGGGTAATCATGAGCCCTGCATAGAGGAATCCAGTGTAAGGAAGGCCATCCTTGGTCATTCCCTCGAGGGTTGGAAGGATGACCTCGGCCATGGCTTTGGCGTGGATCTCAGGGGTGACTACTGGGGCGGGTGAATAGGCTCCCATGCCCCCGGTATTGGGTCCAAGATCGCCGTCGTCGCGCGCCTTATGGTCTTGCGAGCTGGCCATGGCCAGCGCATGGACCCCATCGGCCATGACAATGAAACTTGCTTCCTCGCCAACCAGGAATTCCTCGATGACCACCCGATGTCCGGCCGTCCCAAAGGCATTACCGCCGAGCATGTCTTCGACGGCTTTAATGGCTTCAGCCTCGCTGGTAGCCACCACGACCCCTTTGCCGGAGGCGAGGCCATCGGCTTTGACGACAATAGGGGCGCCCTCCTTTTGGATGTAAGCGATCGCTGGGGCAATATCGGTGAAACTTTGGTATTTGGCCGTCGGAATGTGGTGTCGGGCCATAAAGTCCTTGCAAAAGGCTTTCGATCCTTCGAGCTGGGCGGCCAGTCGG
>JBEIRQ010000296.1:0-2688 GCA_040375885.1 Methylococcus sp. | reverse complement strand
GGTCAAGCGACCTGGTTGGCACTTTAGGGAATCGATAGAGGATAGCGGGGGGCGCTGAAGGATAAGATGTCGTGAAACGCACTGAATCGAGCCAAAAAAAAGGCCTGGAACCCCAAGTGTTGGGGTTCCAGGCCTTTCAGGATTTGGGTGTGATCGACGCCTTAGTAGCGACGGCCTCCACCAAAACCACCACCTGGACGGCCACCGCCGCCACCAAAGCCACCGCCTGAACGCTCTTCGCGTGGGCGTGCTTCATTGACGGTCAGGTTCCGGCCATCGACGTCCTTGCCGTCAAGTGCCTTCATGGCCGCTTTGGCTTGATCATTGTCAGCCATTTCGACGAAGCCGAAGCCCTTAGAACGACCGGACTCGCGGTCCATGATCACATTGGCTGACTTCACGGTACCGTGCTCTGCAAACAGGGCCTGCAGTTCGGAGTTACCCACGGAGTAGCTCAGGTTGCCGACATACAAATTCATGCTCATAAGAAAATCTCGAAAAATAAAGGACTAAACCGTCCTGATAGGGGCGGCCATGGTTTGAAGCGAGTGACTAAGCTACGCATGACCCTCTGGTTGCATGGTGTTTTAAGGCACGCAGGAGGGGTCGGCTGGAGGAGGCGGGAGCTAGAGGCAGGTGCCGGAAGGCATTGACTGAAGAGTGTTTCCGAATCCTCGAGGCGCATATTGGACCTTGCGCCGCGACAAACTGTGGACACGGTACGCCCCTTATGGCTTGATGTCTACATAAATCGTCATTTTTTCTTCGGGTTGATTCAAACTTCATTTTGAAGGGGATGCGGAAGCGGGGTAAGCTTTGGATTCTTGATTCACACTAGCATCCTTTAGGGAAACCCCATTGTTTCAGGTCGGCTCTTTCTTTTTTGGTTTTTCAAACTGTCGCCAGTCATTGAGGTCCCACCCCGTGAGTCCCTCGATATCGGTGATTTCATCCTGGTAATAGGCCAGCACCGTTTCAAATTCCTCAAGGGTCATGGCTCTGCGATAGGGCCACACGTTAACGCTTTTGATGGAAGGGACATCGACATCAAGCGGTCCACCAATAAAGCGAGCGACGTCTTTGACATGGGCTACCTGGTCCCGAGTGAAGTCCTCGTACTTGATTAAGAGAATATTTTCTTTTGGGAAAGTGGCTCTTAGAGCCCTTATCTGATCGGCATAGTTGCCGGCACCGATGTAGCGATATTTATTTTCACGGGCGACCTTGATATCCGCCCCTGATTCTACTTCTACGCTGACAGCGGTCATAAAATCGCGTTTATCGCGAAATCGAGCGCGCCGATAGTTCCAGGCCGAGTAGGCGCGCCGAACCGGTGATCTTAGAAGCGCAACCACCTTGATGTCAGGGTTGTAGTCATAGATACGGCTGAAGCAATGGGGATTCATGAGGTAGGTCGGGGTCGCTTCACCGAGAAGCTCTGCCTTTGGGGCTAAAAGGAACCACCGATGGAGCGCTGAAAAATCCTTCCCATCGCCATAGCGATGGTCGCGATCGAAGAAATTAAGTTCCTTATTGATGGGGATGTAAATCCCTGGAATCTGGCGAAGGTAGGAAAAAAGCGCGGTGGTGCCTGCTTTTTCAGCTCCGATGATCAGAAAATCAAGTTTGGGGCGGTTGTGAAGATAGGACTTGATGAGACTCATCGGAGCGATTGCGTTGGCTTCCTTAGGATGATGATTGAGGTCATCGATGGGCGAAGGTTCTGAAGAGAAGAAGTTTTTCATAGCTGATGAAAAAAGAACAGGGTGTCCTTAGGCAGCATGCTGTTGCCCAAGGAGTAAGAAGACGAGAAAGCCCAGAAAGAAGAGTACCGTAGAAACATGGGTATCAACCTCCCGGTGGGATTCAACGAGAAGCTCTTCGGTCACTAAAAAGAGGAGGGCGGCCAGGCCAAAAGACAGAATGAGATCTACCGCAGGGTCTGGCAGCAATGGAAGCACAATGATTCCAAGGGTGGCCCCCAATAGCAGCATCGAGAAGACAAGGGTGTTTATGGAGAGGATGCTTCTGAGTTTAAGACCGGTCTGCCGAATCGTTTGGGTCAGGGTCAAGCCGACCGAGAGAAGCTCGACCGATAATGCAAAGGTCAAAAGGCGTCCGGCATCACTGAGATTGTGAAAGGTCATGGCAATGAGGAGCCCATCCAAGAAGACATCAATAGAGACACCAGCAAGAAGGGTCAACGGTAATTTCGGTCGCCCTGGGGCCTTTCTTGTAGTCTTTGAGTGATCCTCTGCGAAGGTTTCGAGCCACAGCATAAACCCGACGCCTGCACAAAAACCGATCGTGAGCAGCAGGGGATGTTGGCGATGAATCACATCTGGGAGAATCTCGACCGAAACCACAGAGAAGATGATCCCTGCAGCCAGGTGCTGGAGGTGACTTCGTCCTTTCGGGCCCAAGGTTTTGACGGCGGCGATCAGTGAGCCGATTAAGGCGGCTCCGAAAGGAAGTGCTGCGTAGCCGAGAACCTCCCAAAGAGGGGTAGTGATCAATGAAAAGGATCCGTCTTGGAAAATGGTTTCCATGTCTTTGGGCTGTTAGAGGGCTGTTTGGGGTCCCTGGATTACGGTTATCTGCGGCTTGAAGTCGACCTAGGGTATCCCTTCAATCTTTCTTCTGCGTGAATTGATCTTGAAAGAACCCGAGCCATCTTTGATTTTGTAG
>JBEIRQ010000165.1:0-4311 GCA_040375885.1 Methylococcus sp. | reverse complement strand
GGGCCGAGATCAAGAACCTCAATTCCTTTAGGTTCGTTGAAAAGGCCATCAACTATGAAGTTCTGCGGCAGATCGAGATTCTTGAAAATGGCGGACCCATTGTTCCGGAAACGAGGCTTTATGATGCCAACAAAGATGAAACCCGCTCCATGCGGAGTAAGGAGGAAGCCAACGATTATCGGTACTTCCCAGATCCTGACCTCCTGCCGCTTGAAATTGACGCGAACTTCATTGAGTCGGTAAGAACACAGCTTCCAGAGCTCCCCGATCAAAAGAAGCTACGATTCAAGGTCCAGTACGGTCTCACCGACTATGATGCCGAAGTCCTGACGGCCACCCGCGAATTGGCGTCCTACTTTGAACAAGTGGCCCTTCTCTCTGGGTCTGACCCCAAACTTTGTGCCAACTGGGTGATGGGCGATTTAGCGGCGGCCCTTAATAAGGCAGGCCTTGAGATTGAGGAAAGTCCGGTCGATCCTCAGCGACTCGCGGGCCTCATTCAGCGGATCGCCGATGACACGATCTCCGGCAAAATCGCGAAGCAAGTCTTCGAGGGCCTTTGGGCGTCTTTGGAGTCCGCCGATGCGATCATCGATCGCGAGGGTCTTCGCCAAATCACCGATACCGGTGCCATTGAAGCGATCATCGATGCGATCATTGCTGAAAATCCTGCTCAGGTCGAAGGCTACCGCTCAGGGAAAGACAAGCTTTTTGGATTTTTCGTAGGACAAGCCATGAAAGCGACCGAAGGCAAGGCGAACCCAGCCCAGCTCAATGAGCTTCTAAAGAAAAAGCTCTCTTAAACCAATCGCCCCATAAGGTCACAACCCATGAGTGATGAACAGAAATCCTCGATGAACCCCCGTGAAGCCCTGTTTCAAAGGGTCATGGGTTTTGCAGCACTCCTTCAGGGACTTGCACAGCGCTTTATCGGATTGGCCCGGTTTCTGACCCTTTCAGGGCTTCTGGCCGCCCTTATTCTTGATAGCCTTATCGTCCGAAGCTTTGATCTTTCGATGGTTTGGGCGCTTATCATCGGCAGCCTCTTCATGCTGCCTGGGCTGGTGATTGGCTGGGGCTGGTACATCTTGAATGAGGCGACGACTCTCCCAGGTCGTCTCCTTGGCTGGTTCAACAACGCAAAGGCCTACGCCGGCGACGTATCAGAGCGCGCCAAGGCACAAGCTATCGAGGGCATCAAAAAAGAAGGGGGCCTACATGACCTAAAACAACTGGGAGGCCTTGCCTTTGATATAACCTCGATGGGCCTTGATACCTCAGGCCTTCTCGCTATTCTCGGGGGATCCCTGAGCCTTACCAACCCCTTGGTTCTGGTGGCCATGATCATCGCCGGAGCCTTGGTAGGACTCCTTGATGTGGCCGCCCTCTTAGCTGGCGTGGTATCGCTCTTTAGTTAAACCGCTCGACACTCGCTCCAGAGGATTTAAAGGACGGACAACACATCGAGAATCGCCCCCTCGTTCGAAACCCTTTTGTTTAATTCATGGCACTTTTGGTGCCCTTAAGATCAACAGTCAAGGTCCCTCCAACCCGGAACGCATGAGTTCTAGAAGCTCGTCAGCACCCACCTTAGCGCTCATTTCACCGCCATCCAGAAGGCTGTCTGCCAACTCTCTTTTGTGTCGGTGCAACGAGACAATTTGCTCCTCGATGGTTCCTTTCGCGATCAGCCGATAAATGGTGACCGGGCGCTTTTGGCCCATTCGATGGGCACGGGCGGAGGCCTGATCCTCAACCGCAGGATTCCACCAAGGATCAAGATGGATCACATAATCGGCGGCGGTGAGATTGAGCCCGGTGCCACCGGCCTACAGGCTGATCAGAAACACATCCCCATCACCCCCCTGAAACGCCTCTACCGCCCGCTTACGGTCCTTTTGCGGGGTCTGACCATCGAGATACTGGTAGGCAATGCCCTCCTTCTGAAGCATGGCTTCCACCAGACGAAGGTGGTCTACGAACTGACTAAAAATGAGCGCCTTGTGCTTGTTATCCAGTAGATCCTCGAGCACCTCACCCAGTAGCGTCAGCTTGCTACTGGTGAGCTGGAGCTCTGGAGCGACAAGATTCGGATGACAACACGCTCGACGAAGCTTGGTGATGGCCGCCAGTACGCGGAAACGATGATCTTGAATCGGGCCATCAGATTGCTCAAGTTCTGACAAAAGCTTGCGTCGAAGCGCTTCGTAAAGGGCCGCCTCATCGGGACTTAAGTCCACCATCAATTCGATATCGGTTCGCTCCGGCAGCTCTTCAAGAACCTGGACCTTTGTTCTTCGAAGGATAAAGGGCTGGATCAGGCGTTTGAGACGATTTCGGGCCTCCTTCGATTGGCTTCGCTCAATAGGACCCTGAAAACGGCGATTGAAACTCTCAAGGGATCCTAAAAGCCCGGGGTTAATGAAGCGGAAAAGATTCCACAGTTCCCCGAGATGGTTTTCAAGAGGCGTTCCCGTCGTGATTAACTTGAAGTCTGCTTGCATCGCCATCGCCTGTTGCGAGCGGCGGGTGGCGGCATTCTTGATGGCCTGAGCCTCATCAAGAACGAGGGTCCGAAACCGGACCTCGGCGAGCGCCGCACCTAAAACCTCCTGCTGCAGAAGGGCATAACTCACGACCAAGAGGTCCATGGGTTCGAGCCCTTGAATGACCTCTTCACGATCACCGGTGAGTGTTTTAAGCCTCAAGGTAGGGGCAAAGCGGGCCACTTCATTGTGCCAATTGAAGACCACCGAGGTTGGCGCAATGACCAGGCTAGGACCTTCCTGAGCCCTCGAAAGGATCAGGGCGATGGCCTGAACTGTTTTACCAAGACCCATATCGTCGGCAAGACAACCACCGACACCCCAAGCGGCCAGTCGTGACAGCCAGACATAGCCTTCCAATTGATAATCGCGGAGTTCGGCCACAAGGGTAGAGGGCACATTGGGCTTTAGGACTTCAGATTTCCGCAGCTGATCAATCTGTTGTTTAAAGGCTTTGTCGGTTTCAAAAGAACCAAATTCATCCTTGATGTCATCGAGCGCCGAAAGGGCCAGCGGATGAACGCGCCGTCCAGAGCCGTGGGTTTCGGAATACGCTCTAAGATCTTCAAGGCGTTTTCTAAAGTCATCGGTTAATGCCAGGAACCGGTCACCCTCGAGCTGAATAAATCGCCCTTTGGTGTCGGCTGTTAGTTCGAGGAGCTTCTGCATCATGAGGACTTCGCCATGATCGAGCTTCAGTTCACCCTGGACGCTAAACCAGTCACGTTGTTGGGTTAATTTGACCTGAAAGCCCGCAAGACGAGCCTCGCCCACCAACTTAAGACTTTGACCCTTGGGCCATTCGGTGACGACCACATCCTCAGCCAAGCTTTGAAGCTCTAACAAAAATTGTAAGCTGGCTTCAGGGTCAAATAGCGTCCATTGATCGCTGTTATCGGCAACTTCGGCTTCTTCCAATGAAACACACACGCTCCGGAGTTGATTCAGATGATCCCGCTCCAAGACCAGATTGCGTTCGGTTTGAAGTCGTCGCCCATCGACAGTGGCCATGAGGACCACCCCGCCGACTCCTGGCGCATAACTTGGGCCCAGCTGGCCAAAAGGTCTCACTAGGGCCTGCGCTTTGAGACCCTCTCCCTCCCTGATCAACTGCATTCTAAGGACCGACTCTGCGGCCACGACTTCGGCACCGAGTACCTCACCCCCGCCAATCTCCGAATGGATGGCGACGAGTCCCGATACCGCACCGAGTTTCTCCAGCACTTTTTCATGAGAGCGCAGTGGGGCATCAAAACCCGATCCAATCAATTCCGAGAGCCGATGCAGTTCCGTGGTCATCGGGGTCATATTAAGTCGGTGCAGCCCTTCCAGCGTGAACACCATTGATTGCCGATGAAGATCATGCGGCCAGAATTCAATCTTGACCCGATCCTTGCCGGCGGCTCGAACCTTCAAGTGGGGGGGCTCTAATCGCAGCTCAAGAGGTTGTTCTGAATCCCGCCAGAAAAGGGCTGGATGCCCAACAAGGTCAAGCCAACCTTGGTCCGCAAGATGATAACCCCGACCGAAGGAATCCTGGGTGATGGCGGCAATGACCCTCTGATCTTGGGCATCCAGATAGTTTTTGCTCTCACCCAATTCCTTCAAGGTCCGAAGAGCGATTGGCTTGCCCTTGGTCCACCCCTGGCGATTTTGCTTCTGTTCCCGGATCTCGACCCCATACCGGGGAAAATCCCTAAAGGCAAGCCAAGCCAAACGAGTCTCCTTTTCACCCTTGAGGCTTGCCGATCCTTTGCCTCCCTTG
>JBEIRQ010000061.1:0-8187 GCA_040375885.1 Methylococcus sp. | reverse complement strand
GACGCTTGCCATAAAAGGTGGGGTAGCCCCTGTCCAAAGTAGACCGCGTGTTGGCCGGTTCCGCTGCCGATTTCAAGAACCCGATGTTGATCTTTGAAATAAATCCTCAACACCTCCAAAATCGGCACACGATTTCGTTCGCAGGCCGGTGAAAAGGGGCGCTGGAGAAGCCCTTTGGGTGCTGTCACGTATGAATCCTCTTTAGGCCTTATGACCGCAGATGACCTGGCGATGGTGGTCAGGTACCGTGCTCTTTGGAGGGAAGTGCTGGGGTCTGTGGCCAGGGAACCTTTTCATCGGTCAAAATATCCACCCCAATCTGGCCGAAGAGGGGGTCTTGAGCCTCTATGAGGGCCCTCGCCCAGACATCGCCGCTTTGTCGAAGGCGTGTGAGTTCCCGTTGAATGGCTAACTTTGATCTCTCTCCATGATAGTCCACAAGAAAATGGTCGCCATTCTCATCGCCATATTCAATCAAGATTCTGGGGTTATCAGGGGTCAAGAGGTCCATCATGGATGTCTTACTTTAGGACGCGGAAGAGGTTTGAGAAATCATCGGTCCAGAGCACTGAGCGAGTAGGTTCAATCAAATCAAGCGAGAATTTATCGAGTGCTCTAAATCCGTTCAGGGGCGATTGTGCCATGAGAAGCGCCCAGTCGGCGCCATAAAGTGTCATTCCATCGGGCGAAGGCTTTGAGTGAATGATTCGGCTGTAGAGTTGCTGGTTCATGGCAAGGCCTTGAATGACCGGAGCAAGATCCAGATGGTGATTAGAGATGTTGATGGCGAGGATCCCTTCGGGCTTGAGATGGCGGCGATAAATCTCCATCGCCTCGATGGTGAGGAGATGTAAGGGGATGGCATCGCCGCAGAAGGCATCCAGGATTAAAAGGTCAAACTGTTGCGAGGGCTCCCGGTCAAGCTTGAGGCGAGCATCCGCGACGATGATGTCTTTTTTGGCTGGGGTCTCATTGAGGTAGGTGAACTGGTCTCGCGCAAGGGCAACGACGGTCGAGTCGATCTCATAAATCCTAAATGTATCGGTGGGCCGGCCGTAGTGGAGGAGGGTTCCGATCCCAAGCCCCACCAGACCAATGTGGCGCGGACCCTTGGAGGTCAATTCTGAGAATGCTAAACCGACACCACTCTCAGGACCATAGTAGGCCGTTGGCCAATCCTTTTTTTCGGAAGAGAGGAACTGGAAGCCATGATCGATGGCGCCGTGGCGAAGAATACGGCGCGCCATACCCCGATCATCCGTCGAGCGATCTTCCACCCTCAGTACGCCATAGAAGTTCCGAGTAACGACCCTCTTGCCCGTGCTGACTTGTTCTGATTGGTAGTAGAGCCGACCCGCCAAAATCACTAGTCCGAGGAGGCAGGCGGCTCGAATGAGCTTTGGATAAGGGGCCCCCTTGAAGGCCGTTGGGTCCTGAGCCATGGCGATCAGAGGCAGCGCACTAGAGGCTAAAAGAGCGATATGAAACTCAAAGTAAAGGGAAAAGATCAGGGGTGCGATGATCGCTACAAAGAGGCCGCCCAGGGCGCCACCAACCGCCGCTGCAAGATAGTAAGCGGTCAGATGGTTTGGTTGAGGTCTCAGTCGATAGAGTTCACCATGGCAGCTCATGCAGCAGCAGAAGAGGCCCATACTGTAGGTGATGACCTGGGCCAATAGATTCACCTTTGGGCCGCCATAAAGTACGGTGATCACCCCAAAAAGACTCAGGATCAGAAGGGGGTTGAAGAGGGCTCTTGAGTAGGCTGAGTGTTTGGCGAAACAAAGGATATAGGTCAACAGGAAAAGACTCAATGGCAGCAGCCAGAGGAAGGGCACGCTCGTCACATCTTGGCAGAGTTGATTGGTGGTCGCGAGAAGAAGCGTCGAGGAGGCTGCCGGCAGAAGAAGCCAGAGTGTCCACAGTAAAGGTTTTGGAAGATGTTCTGACAGGAGCCGCTGCTCCGAGCGATCTGCTCGTGGCGTTTTAGCCAGATTTTTCCTGAGCGCCCGCTTTCTGAAGGTCAGCGCTAACCATAAGTCACTGAAAACCATGACCATGAACCCTAAGGTCCAGCCAAAGGTTTGTTGCTTGAGGCTGAAATAAGGCTCCACCACAAAGGGATAGGTCATCAGGGCCAAGAGGGATCCGAGATTGGAGAGGGCGTACAGGGGGTAGGGCGATTTCCCTGGAAAGAGCCGAATGAACCAGGCCTGCATTAAAGGGCCGTTGGCTGCCAGCACAAAGTAGGGAAGCCCGACGCTTCCAAGAAGAACAGAGAGAATCAGTAGAGTCGGGTGCATGCTGTCATCTGGCTTCCAATCCGCGGGTGGGGCAATGGGCAGTAGGCTGGCCGCAGCCATCAGCATCAGAACATGAATGAGGACCTGATGGGGTGGCGAAAGTCGGTGGAGGCTCAGATGAGCGTAGGCATAGCCCAGCAGCAGCATGATCTGAAAAAAAAGCATGCAGGACGTCCAGACGCTGGGTCCTCCTCCAAACCAAGGGAGAATGAACTTTCCGATCAAAGGTTCCACCTGAAAGAGGAGGAGGGATGCAGCGAAGATCTCGAATGCAAAAAGGAGCCCTAGAAATTGGTAGGGTTTGGGTGGGCGGAAGAGGTTCGGCAAAGATCCGATGGTCGCGCGAATGATTTCAGCAGGAGGCGTCACGGGGGGCAAACAAGGTGCAAGGATATTCGGCCTATTTAAGCGCGGCAGTATGACAAAAATGATCGGCTCCAATCAACATTGGAAGAGACGGATCGCGCCGTTAAACCGTGCGCGGTTGAGGTTCCTGATACGGGCCTCATAGGCTCAAACCTAGACCGCGGATGATTGACCTTTTGCCTTGATCGCTAAGGGTCTAGGAGGGGTTAGAAGGGGCTCGGCGAGTGGAAGGTGATCTCTTCTTCAAGGATGGGGTGGTGAAAGGACAGCAAGGTAGCGTGGAGATGGAGTCGCTGATCCTTTGATGGCGGCGTCTCGCTATAAATGGGGTCCCCGATAATCGGGTGTCCTAAATGAGCCAAATGCACCCGCAACTGATGGGAGCGTCCGGTTAGAGGAACAAGATCGAGGCAGCTGTGTTCGCTGTGTTTCTCAATGAGTTGCCAATCCGTGCGGCTGGGTTTGCCCATAAGATCGATGGCATAGCGCGGTGGGTGATTGCCGCATTTCCTGATCGGTGCATCGATGGAGCCTGATGCCACGTTGGGGCAGCCCACAACGTTTGCGCGATACCTCTTTTGGATGGCTCTCTCCATAAAGAGCTTGCTTAGGGCGCGATGCATAGCCGCGTCTAGGGCAATCAGAAGGATTCCTGACGTATCACGGTCGAGGCGATGGACCAGGTTGGCGTTGGGCCAGCGTTTTTTAACTCTGGAAATCAACGAGTCTTGAAGGAGGGGTCCAAGTCCTGGTTGCGAGAGAAGTCCCGAAGGCTTTTCCACGACCAGGAATGTATCTTCCTGATAAATCAGCGGGATCCCCTCGATCATGCTCTGAGATGGTTTCATCTGCACGAGGCGCCTGATCCCAAAACACGTCTATTCATCAAGAAAGCGGTCTTCGAAGAGGACAGCGTATCGCGTGTGCCATTAGAATCATTATCTTCGATGGGTTATAGCGGAGTCTTCGGGCTCGCTATGATGGAAAGAAGTCTCAACCTAGAGTGAGTGTCATGTTAGAGGAATTTAAGAATTTTATCCTGAAAGGGAATGTCGTTGATTTGTCGACGGGCGTTATTATCGGTGCCGCCTTTACGGGTATCGTGACGGCTTTCACCAAAGGCATCGTTGAGCCCGTTTTAGCCCTGGCTGGGGGTGGTCCGCAGCCAAAGCTCACGATTCCGATCATGGAAAAGCTGGTGGAGGTCACGGAAAAGAATGCGGCGGGGGAGCCCGTCACCAAAGCGGTCAATAAACTGATTGAACTGGATGTTGGATCGATTCTTGGTGCTGGATTCAGCTTTCTGATGACGGCGATGGTCGTTTTTTTTGTCATCGTCAAGCCAATGAACAAGCTGATGGCGATTGCCTCCAAGAAACCCCCGGAGCCTCCCACTCCTGAGGTGACAGCAGAGCTTCAGTTATTGACCGAAATCAGGGATTTGCTGAAGAGCAAATCCTGATATAAGCGTATGGTCTATTCAGCGCATTTTAAGGGGCGGCAGTTCGCGTTTAGCGATCTACGATCGTTGATGGCTAAAGCCTCACCCCGCCGCTCCGCCGATGAACTGGCGGGCCTCTCGGCGGAGTCTGAGCTTGAACGGGCTATGGCGCAACGGGTTCTGGCCGAGGTGCCGTTGAGCCAGTTTATCGAGGAGCCGCTGATTCCACCTGAAATGGATGAGGTGTCCCGACTGATACTCGAGCGACATAATGTCGAGGCGTTTGCCCCCCTTTCTGGGCTAACCGTGGGAGGCTTTCGTGATTGGCTGCTAAAGGATACCTCGGACCTTATGCATCTGAAGGAGGGTTTGACCCCTGAAATGGTCGCTGCGGTCAGCAAAATCATGCGAAATCAGGACCTGATTAGTGTTTCAAGGCGGTGTCGGATCGTGACCCGGTTTAGGAATACCCTGGGACTAGCGGGATGTCTTTCGACCCGGCTTCAGCCGAATCATCCGACCGATGATCCAAGGGGGATTGCCGCTAGCGTTCTCGATGGGCTGATGTATGGCAGCGGCGATGCCGTCATTGGGATCAATCCGGCGACGGACAATCTTCAGAATGTCCAAACGCTCCTTCATTTCCTGGGGGACGTGATCGATCGCTACGAGATACCGACACAATCTTGTGTCCTAGCCCACATCACCACGACCATGGCGCTCATGGAAAAAGGGGTGCCCGTGGACCTTGTGTTTCAATCGATCGCCGGGACGGAAGCCGCCAATCGCAGTTTTGGGATTGACCTTGCCATCTTAAGAGAAGCGAAATCGATGGCAGAGGGTCTTGGTCGAGGAAGCCTTGGCAACCATCTGATGTATTTTGAAACCGGTCAGGGCAGTGCGCTTTCAGCCAATGCGCATCATGGTGTCGATGCCCAGACGGTGGAGGCTAGAGCGTATGCGGTGGCCCGTGAATTTTCCCCCCTTCTGGTTAATACGGTGGTGGGGTTCATTGGCCCCGAATACCTTTATGATGGCAAGCAAATCATTCGAGCAGGCCTTGAGGATCACTTTTGCGGGAAGTTGCTGGGGCTTCCGATGGGCTGTGATGTCTGTTACACCAATCATGCTGAGGCGGATCAGAATGATATGGATAATCTCCTGACGCTGCTTGGGGTGGCGGGCTGTAATTTCATCATGGGGATTCCAGGCTCTGATGATGTCATGCTGGCCTATCAGAGTACGTCCTTCCATGATGCCTTATATCTTCGAGAAACGCTGGGACTCAGGCCGGCTCCAGAATTCGAAGCTTGGCTTGAATCCATGGGTATTTTTGAGAGCAATCGCTTGAGTCATAACCGGCGGGAGGTTCCCCTCCTTAAACAATTTTCAGACTTTGGCGGTGCTCTGGAATGAAGGATCCGTGGGCTTCACTTCGGTCGTTTACTCAGGCCCGTATTGCTCAGGGTCAATGCGGTTCAGGGCTTCCTACGGACGCGCTGCTTGATTTTCAGTTGGCCCACGCCGCGGCCCGTGATGCTGTCCTCAGGCCTTGGAGCCCTGAAACCTCGGCTGCTTCACTTGAGGCAAAAGGTCACCAATCTCTGATCCTATCAACTAAAGTCCTTACGAGAGAGCAGTATCTTTTAAGGCCTGACGATGGCCGCTCACTCAGCAATGAGAGCCGTCATCTTCTAGAGTCCATGATCTTACCGCCGGTGGATATCGCCTTAATATTAACCAATGGGCTCTCCTCGACAGCGGTAGAAGCGCATGGGGTCCCATTGATCGAAGAAATCCTCCGGAGTTTTACGGTGAGTGGATTCGTGCTGGCCCCCATCGTCCTGATCGCCAATGGACGCGTCGCGGTTGCGGATGAAATTGGCAGCCTTCTAAATGCAAGAATGTCGTTAATTGTGGTTGGCGAACGTCCAGGTCTCAGCGCTGCGGATAGTGTGGGTGCCTATCTCACCTTTGGGCCGAGGGTAGGCCGTACCGATGCAGAGAGAAATTGCATTTCCAATATTAGGCCCCCCGATGGTCTCTCGTTCGAAGAGGCGGCCACCAAGATGGCTTATCTTTGCCGGGAGGGGCTGAGGCGGGGCTTAACAGGAGTTCAGTTGAAGGATGATATGCCGGCCAAGATATCGCATCTGGAGCCACCATCAGCCTCGCTGAGCTCAATGGCCATGATTGCCAATGATCTGGATGCATGAGGGGGATTTGAAGTCTCCGGTCGAAGGCGTCCACGATTCCTTCAGAGCCGATAACGGTCCTGCGACCAAAGGAGCCAATGCGGTGCCGGTCGATGGCAAGAAAATCAGACTGCCCATCATCGGTTGGGTCAGAGTGCAGCTATTTTTAGGTTGACCGCCTATTATCTGCCTATTTCTTCTGGAGGCCCAGACATGAAAAAGGGCCCTTCGGCCCCAAGTCACTGATTTAATTGGTGTCGGGGACAGGATTTGAGCCTATGACCTTCGGGTTATGAGAGGTATCGATACGCTACGGCATGGTCTCTGTCCTCTTGAGTCCCTGAAAGTTGTAGTACAGCAAGTAGTAGGCATGCTGAGTGGGATCGCTGAGGGGATCTGTTCGGATCTTCATCTAGACACAAAGAAAACGCATCATTTTTGACTGACAGAAAGTGAAGGCAAGACCGTAGATGAGCATTGGGTTGCTGCTGCGGTCTTTTTTTGCCAGCCAGAAATGTATGAAGATCTAGTGAGAGGGTGTCCGATATTTCATGGGATGGACGCTCGCCACCCTAACGGCATGTAGGTGCCAAAATGGTGATGCATTACTTCACCTAACAAATGGGAGCGTCCATCCCATTAAAAATCAGTACACACCCAATTAAGATGGTTGGTAGGAGTCTTCATGACTGGCACAATGCCGTCTATTCACCATAAGAAGAGACAACCCCCTCCATTGACCAAGATACGCCACTTTATTCCAGTCTTAGCCCTCCTCTTGATTAAGGGCTTTAGTGGTCAGGTGCAGGCCAATGGCGGCATTGTGACCGATGGTTCGGTGGGATCCTCCGGCTATGTCGGTTCAGTCCATACCTTAAGCCCGGGCGGAGGAGGTTCAGATGTCAATGTCACCCAATCCATGGGGACGACGGTGGGCCATAACGTCTTTCAGAGCTTCTCTCAATTCAATATCTCAAAAGGACAGACGGTCACTTTTCAAGAAGATAACAAAGGCTTTGTCGATAACGTCATCGCCCGGGTAACCGGCAAAGAAACATCCAACATCAACGGCACGCTCCGCGTGACTCCGGAAGGTCACGCCAATTTCTATCTCCTCAATCCCAATGGTGTCCTCTTCGGTAAGGGCGCCTCCATTGATGTTCCCGGTGACTTTCATGTCACCACCGCCCACTTCATCAAGTTTCAAGACGGTGCAAAGTTCGGTGCTGATCCCGTTCATAGCCATCTCACCAGCGCGGCACCCGCCTCATTCGGATTCACCAGTGGCACCAAAGCGAACAACGTCCTCTTGGGCGGCAAAGGAGCGATTGTCGTCGATGGCGCAACGCTTGATAACACGTCCAGTCAGAAGTCGATTGATCTAGTGGCCAACAAAATCACTATTGAGAATGGTGCAAAGATTTCAAGTCAGTCTAGTGGAGGCCCCAAGGATGCGGGCGATATCAGGCTGGTGGCCGCCAAAGGCAATACGAATGTCACCCTCAAGAGAGATGCCTACGGCAATCTAGAACTCCCGAAGTTCGCACCCACGGCAACGAACGCTGGAAAAGTCGAAGTGAGAGGCATTGTATTGGACGAAAGTAAAGTCAACCCCGATACGGGCGGACATTTTTTTTCGTCAAGTGTGAAAACCCGTGGTGATGGGGGTGGCAGGATTGCTATGTGGGGGCAACAGATAGGGGTTCGTGACGGGGCCCTCGTTATGGCCATGAATGATAGCCCTACTTCAGCCAATCCGAGCCAAGGCATACATATTAAGGCGCATACTGTTAGTGTTGCCAATGGAGAATCTAACAATGCCACCAACAATCCAACAATAACGGCATACGCAGATGCTCCTTACTCAGGGAAGTCGGGCAAT
>JBEIRQ010000108.1:0-5957 GCA_040375885.1 Methylococcus sp. | reverse complement strand
GGCAACCCAGAACCAGTCGGCTCCCCAGACGCTGCCGTCGCCTCTTGCGGCCTCAGAAGTCCCTTGATGAAATTGAGAATGGACAGAATGGTGTCTAAAAGTGAAGGGTGGAAAGACGGATACCACCGGCAATCTTAACTGACGGGGAAGGCTCTGGCAAAAGTGCCGGCCCTAGTGAAAACCGCTATCATGCCACCTTTTTAACGCCAACTGAGAACCCCATGCAGATTGCAAACGACAAAGTTGTCATGATTCACTACACCCTGACGAATGATGAGGGTGACCTTCTTGACAGCTCCAAGGACCAAGATCCCCTCGCCTACCTTCATGGTTTTGGCAATATTATTCCGGGCCTTGAGAAGACCCTGACCGGTCGCTCGATCGGCGACACCTTCAAAATCGAAATCGCCCCCGAAGACGGTTATGGCGTTCGAGATAATGAGATGGTCCAATCGGTCCCGCGCAGCGCCTTCGAAGGGGTCGATGATATTGAGCCTGGCATGCAGTTCCAAGCGCAGTCGCCGGATGGGATTCAGCTAGTCACCGTCATCGATATCGATGGAGACGAGGTCATTCTTGACGGTAACCACCCCATGGCTGGAATCACCCTCCATTTCGATGTGGAAGTGACCGATATTCGGGAGGCGACCCGAGAAGAATTGGAACATGGTCATGTGCACGGAGCCGGTGGTCATCACCACTGAAGCATCAAGCTAAGAGCCTTCTGGCGCGATCGGCGCCAGATGCGCCCAAAGGTCGTGCTCGTCGGCCTCTTCAATGATGACTTCAACCTGATCACCCACTTTGAGGTGAGTGGCTCCATCGATAAACACCTGCCCATCGATTTCAGGCGCATCCGCCTGAGTCCTCGCCACCGCACCTTCTTCGACGACTTCATCCACCAAAACCCAAAGCCTTTGACCCACTTTTCGGGACAATCGATCCGCGCTGATGGCGGTTTGAAAAGCCATAAAGCGCTCGAGCCGTTCCTCTTTGATGTCCTCTCCAACAGGATTCGGTAAGTCATTGGCCTTCGCCCCTTTAACGGGGGAATAGGCAAACGCGCCAACACGGTCGAGCTGTGCCCGATCGAGAAAATCAAGAAGTTCCTCAAAATCCTCCTCGGTTTCACCGGGGAAGCCGACGATAAAGGTGCTGCGAAGGGTGAGATCAGGGCAGATCTCCCGCCACGCCTTGATGCGGGCCAGCGCATTCTCGGCCGCCGCAGGGCGCTTCATCAGTTTTAGAATACGTTCGCTGGCATGCTGAAAAGGAATGTCCAGATAGGGCAGGATGAGGCCCTCCGCCATCAGCGGTATCACCTGATCGACGTGAGGATAGGGATAGACGTAGTGAAGCCTGACCCAGGCATCAAGCTCACCCAGCGCAGCAGCCAGCTCAAGGAATCGGGTCTTAACCGGTCGCCCATTCCAGAAATCAGTCCGGTAACCCCGATCAACGCCGTAGGCACTGGTGTCTTGCGATACCACCAAGAGCTCCTTGACCCCGGCATGGACCAGTCGTTCAGCCTCACCGAGCACCTCACCCACGGGTCGACTCAGGAGATCCCCCCGCATGGATGGAATGATGCAGAAACTGCAGCGATGATTACAGCCTTCGGAAATCTTAAGGTAGGCATAGTGCCTCGGGGTCAGCTTAATGCCCTCTGGCGGAACCAGGTCAGTGAAGGGGTCATGGCGTGGCGGCAGATGTTCGTGCACCGCATCGACGACCGCTTCATAGGCATGAGCTCCTGTGATCTTGAGCACTTTAGGATGTCTTGATCGAATCTCCTCCTCCCGCGCGCCAAGACACCCCGTCACAATCACCTTACCATTGTGTTCCAAGGCCTCGCCAATCGCATCGAGCGACTCCTCGACCGCCGCATCAATGAAACCACAGGTATTCACTACCACAAGGTCAGCATCCTGATATTGTTTGACGAGCTCATAACCTTGAGCTCGGAGCTGAGTCAGGATGCGCTCACTGTCGACCAGGGCCTTGGGGCAGCCAAGGCTGACAAAACCAATGCGGGGGGTACTCATCTTTGCCATTGCCGATTTAAAGGGGAGGATTGTAGCGGATCCTTCAGCGCTTCAAGCACTTTCCGCGAGGAAGATCGCGCGCCGCGGTGAAGGGAGCCCCTCAAGGGTTCTTTGAGGATCCAAAGGATCCAGAAAGTCCTCCAAAGATTGAAATTGCATCCAGGGTGTCCGCCTTTGTTCAAGCGGTGTCGTGACCGAGACATCGACCAGTCGTACCTCTTTGAAGCCACAACGCCTTAGCCATCCAACCAAGGTCAAGGGGGATGGAATAAACCAGACATTGCGCATTTGCGCATAACGATCCTCGGGGACCAGCACCTGGCCCTCCCCGCCCTCAATCACCAGTGTCTCAAGGACCAACTCCCCCCCCGCCCGAAGCGCTCCTTTAAGCTCCAAAAGGTGATCCATAGGTGACCTTCGGTGGTAAAGGATGCCCATTGAAAAGACCGTATCGAAAGCCCTCATCTGGGGCGGTAAAGCCTCGATACCCATCGGGAGGACATCCACCGGAAAACGGCCAGCCAATCGCTTGACGGCTAAAAATTGAGCGACACTCAAAAGGGTGGGATCAATCCCGATCGCTCTGGCGGCCCCTGACCCGAGCATCCGCCAGAGGTGATAGCCATTACCGCAGCCGACGTCCAACACGGTTCGCCCTTGAAGGGGTTGAATGGCCCCCAAAAGGCGATCCCACTTGAGATCGGATCGCCACTCGGTATCAATGAAGACATCAAAGAGATCGTAAGGCCCCTTGCGCCAGGGATGAAGGCCTCGAAGATCCTCTTCAAGGGCCAGACGCTGGTCTGGATCGAGCGCTCCTTGAACCGTCACTGCCGGCCCATCAAGCCTCACACCCAGAGAGAGACCTTCGGGAAGCCTTTTAAGCACGGAACACCAACGAGACCAATCGCCATGGGCTTCCGCCTCAAAGGCGCTCTCAAGAACACCCTCAACCAGTTGTCCCAAGGGCCTGAAACGGGGCCCCATAAGAACCTCAAGGACCTCCTCGTAGAGGCTGAAGGAGACATCGCGTGACTGAAAAACCCTACTCGTCATGTTAGTATTTCACTCCACTACCCGCCCCTTGCCGGCCCATGCTGCTGGCGAGCAGGACGCCCGAAAGCCCCTCCGCCCCATCGAGGCTCATCATGTCTACACCCTCCATCGAGTCCGTCAAACATTACCTTTTAGATCTCCAGGACCGTATTTGCGAAAGCCTTGGTGCCGAAGAGCCTGAGGCTCTCTTCGAAGAGGATCAATGGACCTACGACAGCGGCATCGGCGGGGGCAGGACGCGCGTTTTGGCTGGTGGTTCGGTCATTGAGCAGGGGGGCGTCAACTTTTCCCATGTCATAGGAAAAGCCCTCCCGGCATCGGCGACCGCCCATCGCACTGATCTTGCCGGACGAGGATTTCAGGCCCTGGGAGTCTCCTTGGTGATTCATCCTCGAAACCCCTATGTACCCACCTCGCACGCCAATGTTCGCTTCTTCCTTGCCGAAAAAGAGAATGAGCCACCGGTCTGGTGGTTCGGCGGCGGATTTGACCTGACCCCCTATTACCCCTTCGAAGAAGACGCGGTCAGCTGGCACCAAAGCGCTCGCGATGCCTGCCTTCCCTTTGGTGAAGAGGTCTATCCTCAGTACAAGAAATGGTGTGATGACTACTTCTTCCTGAAACACCGGAATGAAACGCGAGGTGTTGGGGGGTTGTTTTTTGATGATCTCAACGCCTGGGGCTTTGAGCGTTGCTTTGAATTCATGCAAAGCGTGGGCGACCACTATCTGAGCGCCTATCTCCCCATCGTTCAGCGCCGGAAATCAATCCCCTTCGGGGAGCGCCAGCGCGACTTTCAGCTTTATCGTCGTGGTCGCTACGTCGAGTTCAACCTGGTCTATGATCGGGGCACCCTCTTTGGCCTCCAGTCGGGGGGACGCACAGAATCTATTCTGATGTCGATGCCACCCGTAGCCCATTGGCGCTATAACTGGCGCCCTGAACCTTTAACACCCGAAGAGGATCTCTACCTCAACTATCTCAAGCCAAGGGATTGGCTATAAAGACATTGCTTTAGAGACCATCCCCTCAACTTCCTGCGTTACGCTCGGAAAGATGGGAGATCAACTGATCCAATGAACCTGACTGCTCCAGCTCGTCATTAAAGCTCGTCCGATAGTTCTGGAGAAGACTAATGCCCTCGATAAGAATATCGAAAACCTTCCAGTCGTTACCGTCCTGAATCATCCGGTAATTGACCGCGACCGGCTTACCTCCTGATGGGAGGATTTCAGTTTTAACCATGACCTTCTTTTCACCCGCGTCCTCCTCCATCGGCAGGTAGCGAATCTTCCAGTCGGCATACTCGGTGAAGGCCCGGGTATAGGTCCTTATGAGTAGCATACGGAACTCCTGCTTGAAGTGCTCTCGTTGCTCAGGGGAGGCTGTTCGCCAATTTTTACCCAAGACCAAAACCGATACCCGATCAAAATCAACGTGGGGATTAATGATCTGATCCACCAGCCCTGTCGCCTTCTTGAAATTCGTTTTATATTCGGGCTTCTGCAAGGAAACCTGCAACTGATTCGCGGTCAGCTGTATGACTTTTTGCGGCGCCGTCAGCGCCTCTTCCGCCGATGCCAGAGACTGAAACCCCGCAAAGCCGAAGCACCCCGCCATCAGCCAGACACTCAAACCCCAGAGGGTGTTCTTCGATTTCATACTCTTTCTCCAAGGAAAATCACATCCACCTATCATAACCCCTGCGCCTCGAATAAACTACGATGCAACCGGACAGAAAAGACCCCATCATGCCCCATTCATCTCCCCTTAGGCCCATGAGACAGCGCCCTCGAAGGATGCGCCGAGACGATTTTAGCCGACGTCTGATGCGCGAAACCCTCGTGACCAGCGCAGACCTCATCTATCCCCTTTTTGTCACCGAGGGGGTGAATGTTCGGGAAGCCGTTCATTCCATGCCGGGCGTGGCAAGGCTCAGCCTTGACCTCCTCCTCGAGGAGTGCGCGCTCGCCGCAGATCTCGGCATTCCGGCAATCGCTTTATTTCCGGTGATCCCCGCAGCTCAAAAGAGCCTCGACGCCCATGAGGCCTTCAATCCAGAAGGGCTCGCGCAACGGGCGATCCGCGCCATCAAATCCGCCCACCCCCATCTTGGCGTCATTTCGGATGTTGCCCTTGATCCTTTTACCAGCCACGGTCAGGACGGGCTCCTTGATGACTCGGGCTATGTCCTCAATGATGAAACCGTGGAGGTCCTGATTCGTCAGGCCTTGAGCCACGCTAAGGCCGGAGCCGACATCGTGGCACCCTCCGATATGATGGATGGCCGCATTGGTGCTATTCGCGATGCCCTCGAATCAGAGGGTGCGATTTCAACCCGGATCCTGGCCTATTCCGCCAAATATGCCTCTGCCTTTTATGGGCCCTTTCGGGATGCCGTTGGATCAGCTGCGAACCTCGCCGGAGGCAACAAATGGAGCTATCAGATGGATCCTGCTAACCGGATGGAGGCCTTACGCGAAGTCGCTCTCGACCTTCAGGAAGGCGCCGACATGGTCATGGTCAAACCCGGCCTTCCCTACCTCGATATCATCCGTGACATCAAAGAACGGTTTGGTGTACCGACCTTGGCCTATCAGGTGAGCGGTGAATACGCCATGCTTAAAGCTGCGGCACTCGAAGGGTGGCTGGATGAAGAAAAGACGGTCATGGAATCGATTATTTGCCTCAAACGGGCCGGCGCCGATGCGATATTGACCTATTCGGCCAAAGACATCGCTCGCTGGATAAAGGGCCGATGACCCCCACTGATCATTATGCGGTCTTTGGCCACCCCATCGCGCATAGCCCATCGCCGAGAATCCATACCCTGTTTGCGGCGGCGACGAGACAGGC
>JBEIRQ010000180.1:0-3876 GCA_040375885.1 Methylococcus sp. | reverse complement strand
TCATTACAGGAATGCCTGCAACTCCGATCGGTCAGATGAATCTTGAACGCTGGCAGACCCTCTCGGGACAACTGGTAGAACTTGGTCTGATTCAACCGAGTGACCCCCAATCGGCTTTCCTCCCTTCTGAATAGACAGAAGGCTCCCGGGTGGAACGACTCAGGATCTTTAGACTCCAAGGATCTTTGGGCCTGCGGGTTCTTTCTATAGTCTGTCCACTAGGAGGTCTTACCATGATAATGAAATCCCTGATGTTTTTATGCCTGCTGGCGTTACACAACACCGCTTGGGCCTATGGTGGTGGCGGTGGGGGCGGCGGGTCAAGCTGCACCGAGCCAAGCTTCACATCCATGAAACCGGCTGACAGCTCAAGTGTTCAGGAGCTGGCCTCTTTTAGCCTTGAAGCCTCTGCGAACACCCAAATGGAGACCTTAGACCTCCAGGTCAATGGACAAAAAGTCGCGCCCAAAATAACCCCGCTTCGAACCGGGGATACCCTCTTGGAGGTGACCCTAGCGGAGCCTATTAAAACCGCTGGAAAGGCCAGAATCACCGTCAGGGCCACCAGCAAGGAAGGTTGCGAAAACTTTCAGCCTTTCTATATCACCATCGCCCCTTGATCAGGAGAACTGAAGATGAGCCAGCCCGCCTGCCCTCAAAAAGCTCCCTATCCGATCGGTGTAGAAGCCTCGAAGGATTATTACTGGTGTGCCTGTGGCCTGAGCGCCTCTCAGCCCTTCTGTGATGGGAGCCACAAGGAGTCCGGGATTACTCCGGTTAAATTCACCGCAACCGAATCGAAGACGGTGTACTTCTGTGGCTGCAAACAAAGCCAGAAAGGGGCGTTGTGTGATGGCTCTCACGCCAAAATCTAGGTGAACTAAGAGATGATGAGGATCGTTAGGCCATCAAGCTCACCCTTAAGAGGCCCTACCCTATGAAAGCGATGCAGTTTAAGGCCTATGGAGACCCCTCCAAGTTAGTTTCAGTAGACCTTAGCCCACCGATTCCAAAAGGACGGGAGATCAGGCTGAATGTCCGAGCGACCGCGATTAATCCGATCGACTGGAAGCTCTTGAGCGGTGCACTCCGTTGGATCATGCCACTCAAATTTCCGCAAATCCCTTGTTTTGACTTCGCTGGCACCATCGATGCCATGGGGCCTCAGGCCAGCCATTTTCATGTAGGGCAACAGGTATTTGGGATGCTTCCCATCCGCCATTTAGGTGCGGCGGCAGAATCATTGGTCGTTGATGAGAATCTCGCTGCAGCCATTCCTGTTGAATGTGCGGTGCATCCGATGGCAGCCCTCCCTCTGGCCGGTATGACCGCGCTTCAGGCCCTTAAGGACCATGGCCAGATCAAAGCGGGTGAGCGTGTATTGATCATCGGGGGTGCTGGAGGGGTCGGGCATTTTGGAATTCAGATCGCTCGTCGACTGGGCGCCACCATCACTGCGATAGGAAGCACCAAGAATCTGGATCTCATGCGTTCGCTAGGGGCAACCGAGGTCCTTGATTACACTCAACCGGACTTTACCGTCGGCGAAGGAACTTTCGATCTCATCCTGGATACTCATGGGCAGCGACCTTTCAGCGATTGGGAACAGGCCTTGACCCCTGAGGGACGTTATCTCTCACTGCTCCCTTCGCTTCCACTTTTGATCAGCGCCCTGAGACTTCAGATCACGTCAAAGCGGCGGATCCGCATGGTCATGGTGAAACCCAAGCGCTCTGATCTTCAGTGGCTTGCGGCCGGGATGGCCGATGGCAGTCTCAAAGTCCATATCGAAAACGAATACCCCCTCAACAGACTGACTGAAGCCTTCGCAGAGAGTCAAAAGGGACACACTCGGGGAAAAATTTTGATCAACGTCTCATAAGTGGCGCCATCTAACCCCCCCGTGCTGATTCCTCACGAGGCGCTGTCCCCAGAGACTCTAAAAGCCATGCTGAGCGACTTTGTGACTCGAGATGGAACGGATTATGGTTTCATCGAAGCGGAAACCCCGACCAAAATCGAGGAGGTTTTTTCTAAAATATCGCGGGGTGAGGCTCATATCATTTTTGATCCCGACAGCGAGACATTCACCATTGTCTCGAAGGAAGCCCTCAAGACGCTGCTCCAGCTTTAAGAATCCACAAAGATTTCATACCACTCAGCAGAATTCGTCATCGATCCCCTCTAGAATGTGGAAGCCTAGCCTGTCAATTGGGGGATCCCATGAAAGTAAAATCACTGCTCAAAGGTCGCTTACTCATTGAGCGAACCTTCCTACTGGTCCTGGTCGGCGCCCTCTCCTATGCCTGCCTTCGCATCGTTTCGCCTTTTATCCCCCCCTTCATTTGGGCCGTCATTCTTGCTCTGTCAACCTGGCCTTACTACCTGAACCTTTCCCAATGGCTCGGAGATAGACGAAGCCTGGCCGCGATCTTGATGACCTTGATCCAGCTGATGGTTTTCGTCGTTCCGGCGTTTCTTGCGCTCAATGCCCTCACGGAGAATGTCGATCTAGCGGAGAACCTTCTCGCACAATTAGTGGATTGGCTCCGCGGCGAACCACCCATTTGGCTCGAACATATCCCTTTGGTGGGACCTGATCTTGATGCAGACTGGCGCTCCGGGCGTTGGTCTCAAGCCCTGTCGCCGGAAAAAATTCGGCCAATATTAGCGACCGGAGGCAAGTGGATTCTTCAAGGTGGTGCAAGCCTTGCGCTGAATGCGCTTAATATCGTTCTGGCCGTTTTGATGGCTGGTTTTCTCTATTCTCATGGCGAGCAGGCGGCCTCCGTCGCTGAATCACTGGCCATGCGTATCGGTGGGGTTTCTGCCGTAAAGGCCACAGAAACCGCGGCAAGAACCGTTAGGGGAGTCTCGCTCGGCGTCATTGGGACAGCCCTGATTCAGGCGCTCCTCTCAGGGATTGGATTCTCCTTGGCGGGGCTCTCATCGGCGCCCATTTTGGGCCTTTTATGCTTTCTCGGCGCAGTCCTTCAGATTGGCACCAGCATCATCTGGATCCCCTCCGCCCTTTGGCTTGCCCACCTCGATCACGAGGGCTGGGCAATCTTTACCGTGATCTGGGGCATCTCCATCAATATCATGGATAATTTCATCAAACCCTACTTTATCGGGCTATCCAGTCCTGTGCCTTTTTTACTGATCATGGTTGGCGTTGTCGGTGGCCTCTTGGCCTGGGGATTTGTCGGGATCTTCCTCGGGACCACGCTGTTAGCCGTTGCCTACACAACCTTCTTCACTTGGCTTGAAAATAAGCCTGAAGCCTAAACAAAAAAGGGCCGCTTAAGCGGCCCTTTTGGCTATAGAACGATCATGCTATTCCTTAACCGTCATCTCGACGTCAAGAGAATCCCTAAGGCGCTTCACAAACGTCGCAAATTCAATCTGTCCACTGGTTCGCTCCAGATATTCACGGCCTGAAGCTTCCACTTTGGCATCGGCATCGACTGCGCCGCCATCGTTGACCGCCATCAGAGTGAAGACCAAATGAGTTCCATCGGCTAAAGCCGCATCACCTGGGGTTTCCTGTCCATCCAGAGGGCGGCCAGCCTGAAACAGGGCCTGAACCAACTCTTGAGGAAGCTTCTGATCCTCGCGCTTGACGCCGAGGGCTTTCAGCGGAGGGAGATTTTGAGACTTCACTGCTTCATCAAAGCCCTTACCCGCTTTGATCATCTCAAGCAGCTCCCGGGCACGACGATCGGCATCGGCTCTTGCATCCTGATCCTTAAGTCGCGACAAAATGATCGGTTTGACCTCGGTCAACGGCTTATCGGTTGCCGGACGGTGATCATTGAGGCGAAGAACCACGGCCTTATCCGTACCTATTTCGACAGGCTCACTGTTCTTGCCGGC
>JBEIRQ010000248.1:0-3116 GCA_040375885.1 Methylococcus sp. | reverse complement strand
GGGCTATCCCATGAAAAGATCTGAGGAACACCTGGATTTCCGACATAACCTGTTTCAAGAAACAAGGGTTTGTTCGAACCTGGGAACGGCTGGTAGGTATCCATTAAAGGTCCTGGTGGCGTCGATTTTGGGGAGGACGCTGAGTGGGCGGCATGAGCCATCACACTATCCTTCAAAAAACTATTCACATTCCACACCTGAACAACACCCGCCGTAGAGCCCGCTTCAGCGGTTGTCACAACATTCGGCAGATAGCTTGGCACCGTCAGCGGATGGACATAGCCCACCGCAAGTTGAACACCGGCATTCTTGTCGGCCCCGGCCCTAAATTGCAAAAGCCATTGTGGTTTAAGCCTTGAGACAATGTCGCGACCACTTAGGGCGGTTACCAGCGGCTCTTGACCCCGCCCAGCACCGATGACCAAGTCATCAAAGTTATCACCATTGACATCGCCCGCAGCGACATTGATCCCTGTGGGATAAATACCATCGAGGATATTGACGTATTCACGGATCAGTCGGCCATGAATATTGAAGATCCTAACAACAGCTGGTCCCGATGCACGGCTACCCACCATTACTTCAGGCTCCCCATCACCGGTGACATCACCCAGGGCGATGCTGACCCCATCCCTACTGGCCCCAAAGGCCTTGAAGCGGGCAATTTCGCGCTGTTTTGGTCCATCATAAATGACCACCTCAGATCCCCCTGAAGCCTGACCGGCCGCATAAGTCTCAAAGTACTTGGCTGCTCCAAGCCCAGATGCACTCACAATGCCTCCACTGAAATTGGGCCCAAATGGCTGTTTTTGAGCGATCAGGCCACCGCTCCCATCAATGACATTAAGCGTCGTTGACGGTATCCCCGAAGGAGCGCCAAATGCCGCACGCAAGCCTTCAACGGGACCAAAAGCAAGAACCGGAACCATCATCCCTTGATCCTCATGCTTGAGGATATGGCAATGAAAAACGTACTTACCGGGGAAATCAGTCACTTTAAACTTGACTTTGATGGATGTATCCAAAGGTGTTGGCGAATTAGGATTCGCAGGTTGCGGAATGTTGACCGTATCCCGAGGTGAGACGTAATTTAAGGAGTCTTGGTCTGGGTTGGTAACATTAGGGTCCACTTTCTGACCATTCACTTCGGTGACGATAAAGTTTCCCTGGTGAATATGGAAGGGATGATTGGCCGTGTTTGAATTCACCTGAGCGGTAGGCTTACCCGCACTGTCCAGTCGGGGTCCATTAATCGTCTTACGATTGATCAGCTTCCATTCCTCGATGGAATTGATTTGCATCTGCTCCAGTGGGCCGTTCCCAAAGGTCGCTTCGTTAATCTGAAATACAGCCGCATTCGCTGATGGTGAAGCCACTGAAAAGCGGAATTCACGCGCCTTATCGACCTTGGCATTGAACAGCGTATAGTCCTGCCCCTTCACATCGAAGACCGGTGCAGGTTCACGAACCTCCTTTCCTTCAACCACGATAGTTGCCAGAACGTAGTAAAGCGGTTGAGGACTAACCGGGCAGGATCCAGATGTCGTCGGACTATTACAGCCACCCCATCCATCAATGAGATAGTAAAGACCGGGTTTAGTAGGGGCGGTCAGAGCCATCGTCAATCGGTTACCAGGCATCAGGAGCGTGTTGGCGACCAAATCATTCATCCGTTTTGGATCGGCAGTAAGCTTGGTAGGCAATGGCTTGATATCGATACCCTGCGAGGCGGCATTCGTAGCTGCATTCCCATCTTGAACCAATAACGTGGCCGACCAAGGCGATGAGAGCTGGCCATCAGTGACGGCGATATTGAACGAACCAAATGCACCGATGGCGGCCATGTTGAACACTTGAGTTTCACCTGGTCGAAACTTGATCACTGGGTTTAACTGGCCATTGACGCGTTTCTGCCAAGAATCAACAGAAGGTGGTGACGTCGTCGAGGCTGGAAGAGTATTGGTCGCTTTGTAGAAGAGAAGATGGTTCGGCCCATTCTGGATAATCGACTGACCCGCCTCATCGGTTCTTTCAATGTTCACTTCAGAGAAAGTCAGGAAACGCTGCTTCAGAGGCTCTGCACCCCCCGCTTTATATTTTGGCCAAGGGTCAAGGGGATCTCCGATCATCAAGATTCCAGCAAGACCGCCATACACCTGAGGATGGGTTTGCATGTGGCGATGAGGATGAAACCAGTTATAGCCTGATTCTTGATTCAAAGGAATGGGAATACGCACGCGCATTTCCCGGGGACTGATCACAGAACCTGGATCATTGATAATGGGGTAAATATTATCGCCCATAGATAAAGGGCTCACATGGAGGCCGTGACCATGAAAGTTCGTCTCAAAGAGAGTCCCAGCCCCACTGGCTGTTTCAATGTTCCGATGGAGATCATCGGTAATATCAAGGTCCAGATTCTCGCCACGCTTTAACTGAAGGATCGGTGGCGGAAAACTGGCCGGATAATGTTTGCCGTAGGCTTTCATCTCATAGGCAAATGCACCCGTGTAGGTCTGACTCCCTCCCTCCTCTGCGGCATTGGGGAAAGTTGAATTGGTACTATAAAGCGGCTCACCACCATACAGGATCGGATTGCTGCTGACCCCAGCGGCGACCATCCTGACTTGCGCCCTTAGGCTCCCACCACGGCTTTTCACGATGGGTATGTCTAAAAGAGGCTCCCCAGAAGTCAGTGTTGACGTCGGCTGTGGTGATTGAAACTTGAGATTAGGCGAAAGACCGTCATCAGCTTTAGCCATAGTCACCATCGTTGCAACGATAAAAGTGACGGCAACTAAAGATTTTTCGTTTTTCATGATTGACCTCTCTTGCTGGTGAATCGTTAATTTTATGAAGAGACCGTGAAATGCTTTGATCCTTCTTTGTGAAGATCTTTAAATCGGAAGTCCATCATAGCCCAATCAAATCCATATCAAAATGTAGTTTTATTGTGCCCATCGCGCGAACGACCATGCATATCGGTGTGCACATTGGCCCCCGCCGTGAAAGCGCACTATTCCGGGGATAAGCGACACCAAGTGGTGCATAAAATGATTCGATAATCTTGATTTGTCCCCCAAGGATTTCATCGAATTGAAATAAGATGGTGCATC
>JBEIRQ010000067.1:0-7854 GCA_040375885.1 Methylococcus sp. | reverse complement strand
GGCCCTGGATTTCGCTCTCATGTGGCCGACAATTGGTATCTCTTGGGGGCCGTTGAAGTCCCTGTGACCTATCCACAGCCCTACGATTATCAAGTCCTAGGTGGGATCATGAAGGTTTATTGATTCGCGCCATTGATTTTGGCCTGAGGATGCCCTCATGGCGATGAAGCCTTTTCGCTCTGAATGAAGCGTAATCTTGCCTTTCTTTCAAAGAGGTCGATGGCCCATTTTATGGAGACGCATCAAGTAAATCGATTGATATTCCTGGCCACTAAAGTGTCTTTTTTTTCTGCTGTTGATTTTTGGGCACTCCGCGCTCGTTCAATAAGCCCCTACGACCCAAGAAACAGCTCATCTTCTCTTTAGTGAAGAGGGGTTGATGCAATTGGTCACGCAATTCAAGGGGCCTAATGGCCATTTCGCTGTGCCGGATCCGACGGTGTCGCTTCCAGATTTTTTGACGGCTCAGCAAGGGCTTTCAAATGCCATTGATATGATTCTTGCGCAGCAAAATCTGCAAGGTGACCCTCCTTACCCTCAATCATCGCGAGACAACGACCGGCCTAAGAGAGCCGCTTTTCCATAAAGACACTCAAGGGATCGGTTTCGTAGCCGCCGTAGGGCCCCCGTTCTTGATAGCCCAGGCGCCGATAAAGCCCTAAGGCTTCGGTTTGTAGGACCCCGGTTTCAAGTCGAATCAGATCGATCCCTCGCTGTTGTGCTGCCTGTTCGAGAGCAGCAATGATCCCTTTTGAGTAGCCCTGGCCGCGGTATTTTTCAAGGAGAAAGACGCGCTTGATTTCCCCATAAGGCGGCTCTTGATCGGCGAATAGTTTGATCGCGCCGCAGCCAATGACCTCATCCTCAAAGCGAAGGCCTAAAAAATAGACATGCGGCATGGAGAGGCCTTCAGGGCTCTCCAGATGATTGCTCTCAGGAGGATAGAGGCTGCCGAGATAGGTATCGGCCAAAGCCAGAAGATGCTGACCGTCCCTGCTGAAGGGATCGAGTGGAGACAGGGAGAGGGGTTTTTGTAGACGTGACATCGGTGAAACCATCAGGATTCGGCGATCGCCCACCTTCAGGAGGCAAGGATCGCCAAAGAGTCTCCTTCTAGAAAGGAATGTCGTCGTCAAAATCAAGATCGGGTGAGGAGGTGGGGGTGTAGTTTGATTCTTGATTATTCCTAGGCGTTGCATCAAAGCCTTGGCTTCTGCCTTCAGCGGGTGCATTTTGCCGTGGCGCGCCATTATCGCCCCCACCTGCCCGGTCCAGCATCTGGAATTCCTGCGCCACGATTTCAGTCGTGTATTGGTCCTGGCCGTTTTTATCTTGCCATTTTCTGGTCTGAAGGCGGCCTTCAAGATAGAGCTTGCTGCCCTTTCTAAGATAGTCCCTAGCGATCTCTGCCGTCCGCCCGAAGACGACGACCCGGTGCCATTCGGTTCGTTCTTGAAGTTGTCCCTGTTGGTCCTTCCAGGCTTCACCCGTCGCAACCCTTAAGTTCGCGATGACGCTCCCATTGGGTGAGGTTCTGACTTCGGGATCAGCGCCGAGATTGCCGACAAGAATAACTTTGTTGACGCCGCGAGAGGCCATGGTTGACTCCTAAAACGTTGAGGGAGAGAAGAACGATATCCCATTCTACGTCAAAGCGAACCCTCGATGCGTCTTGAAGGCTCCCTTAGCGGCAGCGACCGGTTTTGTAATTGATGCCGTTCGGACATTCCGCATCAACCGTGGAGACCTGATCGCTCGTGGGGGCATCAAACTTGGTGTAGGTCGCCCCACAACCTTGAAGGAAGCCGGCCAATAATAGAATAATGGAGAGGTGATTCATGAAGGAGCTCAAAAAGAGAAGGGAGGTCCTGCCGAGCGGCAGGACCTTCAAAAGGCGGCTTAGGATTGAAGATGTTTTAATACTTCATCGAGCATCTTCTTGGCGTCCCCGAAGAGCATTCGGTTGTTTTCCTTATAGAAGAGGGGATTATCAACGCCTGCATAACCGGAGGCCATGGAGCGCTTCATCACGATGGAGTGTTTGGCCTTCCAGACCTCAAGAACCGGCATGCCGGCAATCGGGCTGTTGGGATCCTCTTGGGCACCAGGATTAACGATATCGTTGGCACCAATGACCATGACGACATCGGTCTCTGGGAAATCTTCGTTGATTTCGTCCATTTCGAGAACAATGTCATAGGGAACGCGAGCCTCAGCGAGGAGGACGTTCATGTGTCCCGGCATCCGGCCAGCGACCGGGTGGATCGCAAAGCGGACATCCACGCCTTTTTCTCTTAGAAGCTTGGTGATTTCCTGAACAGTATGCTGCGCCTGGGCAACCGCCATCCCGTAACCTGGTACCAGGACCACGTGACTGGCATTGCGAAGGAGTTCAGCGGTTTCTTCGGAGCCGATGGGGGTGACTTCACCCTCAGGAACGACACTGCTGCTAGCGGGCGAGGTGCCGCCACCCGTACCAAAGCCACCGGCAATCACCGAGAGGAAGTGGCGGTTCATAGCCCGGCACATAATGTAAGACAGGATGGCGCCTGATGATCCGACCAGAGCGCCGGTAACAATCAGAAGATCATTATTCAGCATGAAGCCCGTCGCCGAGGCCGCCCAACCGGAGTAGCTGTTCAGCATCGAAACGACGACCGGCATATCGGCACCACCAATCGCCATGACCATATGAATGCCGAAAACGACGGCGATGGCGGTCATCACGTAAAGCGGGAGCAGGCCTTCGTGGCCCTCTACCCCCAAGAACCAATGACCCACCCCGATAGCGGCTACTAATAAGCTAAGATTAAAAAGATGGCGGCCGGGGAGGGTGATCGGCTTGCCGGTGATCTTCCCCGACAGTTTGCCAAAAGCAATCACAGAGCCTGCAAAGGTCACTGCACCAATCAGGATGCCGATATAGATTTCAACTTCATGGATGGTTTTCTCTACCCCTGTGAGGGTCGTCTGAGGATCCATGTAATTGGCATAGCCGACCAGCACTGCAGCCAGTCCCACCAGGCTATGCATCAGTGCCACCAATTCAGGCATTTCGGTCATCTTGACCTTTTTGGCGGCATAGATTCCGATGCTAGCCCCAATCAGGATGGCGATCACCAAAGACGGATAGCCGGTGGCGGTCACATGCGGGCCGGCGATTGTCGCCAAGATAGCAATGCTCATCCCAAGGATGCCGTAGAAATTACCCTTACGGGCTGTTTCTGGGTTTGAAAGGCCACCAAGACTCAAGATAAAGAGGATGGTCGAGGCGATGTAGGAGACGGTTACGAGACCTTCAGAAAACATAATTGTGGCTCCGCTGATTATTTTCTGAACATGCTGAGCATGCGCTGGGTCACCCAGAAGCCGCCGGCCATGTTGATGGAAGTAAGAACCAAGGCGATCCCGGCGAGGATGGCGATTTCAGGCGATGAAATCTGGACCAGGGCACCGATCGCGATGATGCTGGAGATGGCGTTGGTGACGCTCATCAGCGGGGTATGAAGGGCGGGTGTCACATTCCAAATCACCATGTAGCCCACAAAACAGGCGAGGACAAACACCGTAAAGTGAGCCATGAAGGCGGCCGGTGCATTGGCGCCAACCCACCAGAAAAGAAGCCCGAGAAGCGCGAATTTGAGAACGCTTTGAGCAAAGGCCGGGAGCAAGGGAGGCTTGACCTCCTTGACCACAGGGGCTGCAGCCTCCGCTTTCGGCTTAGCGGCAGAGACGGCGATGGGGGGTGGCGGCCAGGTAATGGCGCCATCCTTGATCACAGTAGCCCCTCGAATCATTTCATCGTCCATGTTGACGGTGATTTCTCCATTTTTCTCTTTACAGAGTTCCTCGAGTAGCCTTAAGAGATTCGTGGCGTAAAGGGTCGATGATTGACGGGCCAAGCGGCTTGGAAGATCGGTATATCCGACAATGGTGACGCCGTGCTTGACGACCACTTGTCCTGGTTCTGTGAGTTCACAATTACCGCCTTGTTCTGCGGCGAGATCGACAATGACACTCCCAGGTTTCATCGACTCGACCATCTCCCGGGTAATCAAGCGAGGTGCTGGCTTTCCGGGAATGAGTGCGGTGGTGATGATGATGTCGACGTCCTTGGCCTGATTTGCATAGAGGGCCATCTGAGCTTTTTGGTAAGCCTCGCTCATCACCTTGGCATAGCCACCTAGGGTGGAGCCTTCCTCCTGGTAATCCACATCAACAAATTCGGCGCCCATCGATTTGACTTGGTCTTTGACCTCGGGTCTCGTATCGGAGGCTCTGACAATCGCTCCAAGGCCATTGGCCGCGCCAATCGCAGCAAGCCCCGCGACCCCCACCCCAATGATAAAGACCTTTGCGGGGGGGACTTTGCCCGCAGCCGTGATCTGGCCGGTAAAGAAGCGACCGAATTCATGGGCTGCTTCAATCACCGCACGGTAGCCGGCGATGTTGGCCATGGAGCTGAGGGCATCCAGTTTTTGAGCCCTAGAGATACGGGGGACGCTGTCCATGGCAATGACTGTCGCCTTGCGATCTGCCAATTGCTCCATCAAAGAAGCGTTCTGCGCCGGCCAGATGAAGCTGACCAGGTGTTGCCCTTCCTTGAGACATTGGGTTTCATCGACACCCACCTCAGGATAGTTTGCAGGTCCTCTCACCTTGAGGATGATGTCCGCCGTCGACCAGACGCTGTCCCGATCGGCGATCTGGCAGCCCACCGCCTCGTAGGCGACATCGGTGAAGTTGGCTTGAGCGCCGGCATCGTGTTCGATGGTGACTGCAAAGCCGAGCTTGATGAGCTTTTCGGCGACTTCGGGGACGGTCGCTACCCGCTTTTCTCCGGGATGAAGCTCTTTGGGAACACCAATACGCATACACGTTTCTCCTCGTTATAATAAGACGTTGTGAGGGCCTAAGGGCTCTTGCCACGCCTTAATTTATGGTTATTGACGGATTAATCGATCGAAGCCTTTGGGTTTGATTGTAGCGACCTTATCCGGCTTTTGGGGCGAAAGCAGGGGGTGGGGTCTGGCTCAAAACGGCCTTATCCTCCTAGGCCGCATCCTATGTAATGTAATTGACTGAGCCGGTCAATAGCTATGCTGCAGATTTAAGGTCATGATGCCTCGTGGCCATTTAGTGCTCATTCGACGAAACAACATGCAAAAGCTCATCGAGGTTGAACAACTCACCCGTTATTACGGCGATCACTGCGCCGTCAATAACGTGTCCTTTGCCCTTGAGAAAGGGGAGATTCTGGGATTCTTAGGGCCCAATGGAGCGGGTAAGACATCGACTATGCAGATGATTTGCGGGAATCTCGCCCCAACGTCTGGGCAGGTTTTAATCAATGGCATCGATATGCTGGATCAACCTAAAGAAGCCAAGCGGGCGTTGGGTTATCTCCCCGAAATTCCCCCGGTCTACCGCGATCTGACGGTGGATGAATTTCTTGGCTATTGTGCAAGGCTGCATGGGATTCCGATGGAGCGCCGGCAAAAGGCCCTTGATCAGGCGAGGGAGAGAACCGGCCTTAAGGATGTCGCTGATCGTCTGATTGGGAATCTGTCCAAGGGTTACCAGCAGCGTGTCGGTATTGCTCAAGCGATTGTCCACATGCCGGACGTGATTATTCTTGATGAGCCCACCGTCGGTCTTGATCCCATCCAGATCCGAGAGATTCGTGAGCTGATTCGGGATCTTGGTCAGGAGCATGGTGTCATTCTCTCGACGCATATCCTCTCAGAGGTCCAGGAATCATGCACCAGAGTCCAGATCATTCATCAGGGACGATTGGTTTTTAATGACCGTATCGAGGGGCTCGAACAGCAAATGCGGGCTTCAAGCCTGCTATTGGCGACGGCCAGAACCCCTGACCTTGAGGTCATGGCGTCGCTGTCGCCGATCCAGCGTATTGATGACCTTGGTGATCATCACTACCGTATTTTTCACGATAAAACAGAGGACCCTTCGGAATCTCTGGCCGCTCTAGTGGTGAATTCGGGTTGGGGGCTCCGGGAGCTGATGCCTGAGCGATGCAGTATGGAGCAGATTTTCATTGATATTACCCGAACGCCCTTTTCGGCGGAGGAGCAGATCCCATGATGGCATTGGTCATTGCAGGGCGGGAGTTTAGAACCCTCTTTCTATCGCCATTGGCCTGGACCATGCTAGGCATCATCCAGTTTATCCTGGCCTTCATGTTTCTTGCCCAATTGGATTACTACCTGATGATCCAGCCGCGTATTGCTGGTATGGAGGAGGCCCCTGGGGTCACCGATTCAATCATCGCCCCACTCTTTGGGAATGCCGGCATTATTCTTATGCTGGTTACCCCTCTTTTAACGATGCGGCTGATCAGTGAGGAACGCCGCAACAAAACGCTGACCCTTCTCTTCACCGCGCCGGTTTCCATGACCGAGATTGTGCTTGGGAAATATCTTGGGGTTTTGGGTTTTCTTCTCCTGATCGTCGGGATGATTCTTCTCATGCCCTTGTCACTCCTACTGGGGGGTGCGCTGGATATGGGGAAGCTCGCAGCTTGTGTCTTAGGGCTTTCGCTGCTTCTAGCGGGCTTTGCAGCAGTGGGTCTTTATATGTCGGCCTTGACGGCACAGCCGACCGTCGCTGCGGTCAGTACCTTTGGCGTCTTGTTGATGCTTTGGATCCTCGACTGGTCGTCCCAGTCGGGATCCAGTGGCGCCTCTGTGCTCCAATACCTCTCCCTCCTTCGGCATTATGAAGGGCTCTTAAGGGGATGGGTGAGCACCACCGATGTCCTCTATTTTATTTTGTTCATCACCACTTTCCTGGTGCTGAGTGTCCATCGCCTTGATCACGATCGTCTCCAAAAATGAAGATCAATCGCAAGACTCACTTAGAAATTCGTCTTCAGAATCTTTTGTTCAGTGCCCTTTTTTTGGCCGTTATCGGCCTTTTGGCTTGGTTAAGTACAGAGTATTCCATTCGCTTTGATTGGACCGCGGGTCATCAGCACACCTTGTCGTCTAATAGCCTCAAGGTCCTTGAACTCTTCAAAGAACCAGTGACGGTGACGGCCTATGCTAGAGAGAATCAGCAGGTCCGGGAACCCATCCGCGTATTAGTCGATCGCTACAACGAAAGGGGTCAGACCCTGGCCCTTGATTTTATCAATCCGGATACTCAGCCTGATCGGGTCCGGCAATGGGGAATCAAGGTCGATGGCGAATTGGTTTTGACCTATCAGGGGCGCACCGAGAAGATCGAAGAAGCGCGTGAGATGACCTTGACCAATGCCCTACAACGGCTGGTGGCACCGCTTGATCGAGAGATTGTTTTTCTATCAGGTCATGGTGAACGCGCACCAGAAGGTGAAGCAAGCCACGATCTCAAACAGTTCACTGATGAACTCAAAAGAAAGGGTTTTAAGGTGAGCACGTTGAATCTGGCCGCGACGCCAAAGCTGCCGACGAACAACCAGGTCCTCGTGATAGCAAGCCCGAGGTCCGCGATGCTGCCGGGTGAAATCAAGCTGATTCAAAATTACGTCGCGGCGGGCGGGGCACTTTGGTGGCTGAGTGATCCCGGGTCATCCGGAAGTCTCCAACCCCTCGCCGAAAACCTGGGTATTCAGTTCCTCTCGGGGACAGTCGTCGATGCCTCGACCCAACTTTTGGGGATTGATGATCCTACTTTTGCCTTGGTTGCGGATTATCCGCCTCATCCCATCACCAAAGGATTTCAAGAGATGACGGTGTTCCCCTCATCGGTCGCAATGGTCATCAAGACTGAGAATGACTTCGAGCGAGACCCGTTCCTCGTCACACTCGAGCGCTCTTGGACGGAAACATCACCCCTTGAGGGCAAAATCGC
>JBEIRQ010000028.1:0-11215 GCA_040375885.1 Methylococcus sp. | reverse complement strand
GTTATCAGCACGGGCATAAAAGTTGGCATCCCTTTTTCTGATCCGCTCCCGATAGGCCACTAAGGATTCAATACCCTTCTCATACTCTGATTCCGAGGACGGTAACTGCCAAGAGCGATAATCAAAGTAAAAGAAAGGCTCCCCTTTTGAGAGATCCGGGTCTTCTTGTGACTGGGTCTGGGATCGCGCAATGTTGTTACGAAGCGCCGTTGTCGCATCACGAAGAGCAATCAGCGCGCCGATCTCCCAGTTCGGAATGTTATCAAGCAGAACACTCGGTGGGAAAACGTCGTTGATCAGAAAACCGCCGGGCTTATGGAGCAAGGTCTCGGCAACCTCAATTAAGGTTGAGGTATAGGTGTAACCCAGCGGCAACTCCTTGGGATTCTCAACATGGGCGGCCTCAGCAGCCACCTCCACAACGTCGAAAGGCTCAGGCTCCAGACTCCAGTACTCAGCCAAACCCCACATGATCAAGCCGGCAAAAGCCGACACCCACAGCGACTTTTTGAAGGTTTTGTTTTCACCGAGAGAGTTCAGGCTAGGCCGCGCCTTGGGAGCGACATCATCCTCTGAATCGATAGGATCCGGGACGTTCTGATCAGGTTCTGACATGGGGCAATCCTATGGCCATTCGCAGTTGGGCGTCAGTATACAACAACGCCCCCATCATCGGGCCGAGGAGGAGCCCTCTGGGGCCTTAGGTTTTATCCTTCAAAGATCCTCGCCGGGCCCTCGGATGCGATTGGTCATAGACGCTCGAAAGATGCTGGAAGTCAAGATGGGTGTAGATCTGAGTGGTACTGAGATTGGCATGCCCAAGGAGCTCCTGAACCGCGCGAAGATCCCCGCTCGATTCCAAAAGATGACTAGCAAAGGAATGTCTGAGCATGTGCGGATGAAGTGACTCCAAAACGCCTTGCCGCTGCTGCCATCGAACCAGAATCGCCTGGACACTTCGGGGCGCGATCCTCACCCCCCGGCGACTTAGAAAAACCGCGGTCTCCTCAGCTCCCGCCAAGATCTCTCGTAGCGGGAGCCAACGCTCAAGAGCGGCTAAGGCCTGAGTCCCGACCGGAACCAGTCGAGTCTTACCGCCCTTGCCTCGCTGGATCAGAACCGTCCCGGCTCGGCCATCAAGATCCATGAGATCAAGATGGACCAATTCGGAAAGCCTCAGCCCCGAGGAATAGAACAACTCCCACATCGCCAGGTCGCGAATTTCAAGGGCATCTTCAGGAGGCGCATCCAAGAGCCCCTGAACCTGATCGACATCGAGCAGTTTGGGGAGCTTCTTTGGGGCTTTAGGAGCCCTAAGACCCGTCGCTGGATTATGCGCCAAGATCGATCGTTGAATCAGATCATCAAAAAAGCCGCGGATCGCCGACAGAGCCCGCTGCAGGCTGCGGCTCCCGAGCCGGGTGCGATGGCGCTCGGCCAGATACTCCCGAAGCTCCCGCACCCCCACCGCTGACCAGGTCTCAATCGACCGACTTTCACAAAACAGCACCAATTGCCCAAGGTCACGACGATAGGCGCTTAAGGTATGCGGGGAAACCCGCTGCTGGATGTGGAGCCGGTCGAGGTAGGCTGAGACTTGATCTGCCGCAGCGGCATTCATCGTATCAGACCGAGGACTGCAGCAAGGCCGCAAGGCGCGCTGCCAAAATCTCGCTCATTTGGTTGAGGAACACCACGCCCATATCGGCCCGAAGACGCGCACTGTCGCGGCTGCCAATAGCAAAAACCCCGCGAAGACCCGCATGATTCAATTGAAGTACCGCCTGTGAGGCGACCTCTGGGGCATTCTTTCCGAACAGCAAGTTGGCCTCATGGGGGTCAGGTCTTCCACACAAGGGTTTGGTTCGCTCGATGATCCCCCGGAGCCAATCGGCCTCTGGCGCATCTGAAGCGACAAAAAGATTTTGGACCGCACTCTCAAGATAAGGATCGAGGATCCGAACCACCACGAAATCGGCCTGGAAGAACTGATGGAGACCCCAATCGAGGCTCGCCAGAACATCCTCAAGGCTCTTGGCATCGAGAAGGGTCAGCGTTAATTGATGGACCCTTTGGTAGAGGGCATCATTCTCCCGGGCAATCTCGACCAACTGATCTAACTGCTTCACTGAGCGTTCGTTGCGATCTCTGAGGAGATCCAATTGACGGGCCACCAGCGAAACCGCCTCACCGCTCTGATGAGGAAGACTCAGATGCTCAAGGAGCCCTAGATGTTCCTCAAAAAACCAGGATGATTCTTAAGGTAATCAGCTACCTCGCTGGCGGTCAGCGGGCCGGAATCCTTTGAAACAACGACATTCAAAGCGTTATCACTCCCTCAAAGACAGTCACTGCAGGCCCTTGCATCATCACAGGACTTCCCCGTCCCGCCCAACTGATCGATAAATCGCCACCGGGAAGATGGACCCTGACCACGGGGGCCAGTTGACCCCGCGTGATGCCATAAACAACCGCAGCGCAGGCACCACTCCCACACGCCAAGGTCTCACCAGAACCCCGCTCAAAGACCCGGAGGCGAACCTCTTCAGGGCTGATGATCTGCATGAATCCTACATTCACCCGCTCTGGAAAAAGGGGATGGCTCTCCAGCCAGGGTCCAAAACGTTCGACCGGTGCGCCATCGACGTCATCCACGAGGAGTATAGCGTGCGGATTACCCATCGAGACAGCGCCAAACTGAAGCCTCTCACCCTCGAGATCCAAATGATAGAAAGGCTGTTCGACCTCCCCCTGCATCGGAATCTCCGAGGGTACATGACGGGGTACGCCCATATTGACGACGACCTGATCCTCTTCCACCAAACGAAGGATCAGTCGGCCGGCATCGGTATCGACTTGAATTTCATCCTTAAGGCAGAGCGCCTGATCGCGAACAAAACGCGCAAAACAGCGCGCCCCATTGCCACACTGAGCAACCTCGCTGCCATCTGCATTGAAAATGCGGTAGCGGAAATCGGCATGTGCATCATGCGCCGACTCGACGAGAAGCACCTGATCACAGCCGATTCCAAAATGGCGATCAGCCATCCAGCGGATTTTTTCAGGGCTCAGGAGAACTTTCTGCCGAATACCGTCGATCACCACAAAGTCGTTACCCAATCCCTGCATCTTGGTGAACTTAAGACGCATGGTCAGACCGGCGCCACCGATTCAAGGGCAAAGAGATCGCTCATCGTCTCTCGCTTCCTCGCAAGAAAGTGGCTGTCGCCATCGACCAGCACTTCGGCTACCCGGGGGCGTGAATTGTAGTTGGAGCTCATGCAAAAGCCATAGGCGCCGGCAGAGCGGACCGCCAAGAGGTCACCAGGAACAATCGTCAGCTCTCGGTCCTTGCCCAAAAAATCACCGGTTTCGCAGACAGGACCGACCACATCATAACGACAGGGCTTTGGGTGCTCTGGCAGAATGACCGGAATAATCTCCTGATAGGCCTGATAGAGTGAGGGTCTAATCAAATCGTTCATGGCCGCATCGACGATGGCGAAATGCTTGTCCGCATTCGATTTCAAATATTCCACGCGCGTTAATAGAACGCCCGCATTACCGACAATCGCGCGGCCAGGCTCTACAAAAATCTCATAGGGTTGATCCCTCAGCCGGTCGGTCAGGATCTTGGCATACTCCGCAGGTTCCGGCGGGGTCTCGTCGCTGTAGCGAATGCCAAGCCCACCACCGACGTCAATATGACGGAGCGAAATACCCTCCTCGAGGAGCCTTCCGATAATCACCAGCAACCGCTCAAGAGCATCCTCAAAAGGCGCGAGGGACGTCAGCTGTGAACCAATATGACAATCGATACCGACCACTTCAAGGTTCGGCATGGCCTTGGCGCGCCGATATTCACTGATCGCCTCATCCTGGGCAATACCGAACTTGTTCTCGCGAAGCCCGGTTGAAATATAGGGGTGCGTTCCCGCATCGACGTCCGGATTGACTCTCAAGGAAATCGGCGCCTTAACGCCCATCTCACCCGCGAGATGATTGAGCCGATCAAGTTCTCCCGGCACTTCCACATTAAAGCAACGAATGCCGACCTGAAGCGCACGGCGCATTTCATCCTCTCGCTTGCCGACCCCTGAGAAAACGATCTTCGTAGGATCACCCCCAGCCATCAGCACGCGCTCCAATTCGCCGACTGAAACAATATCAAAGCCGGATCCAAGGCGGGCCAGAACGCTAAGGACCGCCAAATTCGAGTTCGCCTTCACGGCATAGCAGATGACATGTTCATGGTCGCAAAAGGCCTCATCAAAGGCTCTAAAATGCCGCTCGAGTGTCGCCTTTGAATAGACATAGCAAGGCGTCCCATAAGTCGCCGCGATGGCGGTCAAAGGGACGTCCTCAGCCGATAACGAAGACCCTCGGTATTGAAAATGATCCATTAGTTTGGCGCCGAAGGTTCAACGATGGGCGCCTTCTGTTCAGGGGCCTTTTGAACGGGCTGTGAAGCTCTTCCAGAACGAGGGTCTTGGCCTTCCTTGAACAAGGGACCCTTCTGGCCGCAGGCCAGTAAAGAAAACGCGAGGGCCAGCAGCAAGAGTCGGCGGTGTTGCATGATCATCGGGGGCAAATCAATCCAAAAAAGAGAAACCATTCTAATCCAAAAGCCCCAGTAGAACACGCTGGCATAGGGCGCCGAGACGATCTTAGTCCCCCCTAATGATAGAATGAACGACTAAGATCTAGGGCCGTTTGAGGCTCAAGGCACCTGAACAACACCGTGTCGTTTGTTCTCCCGAAACCCCCCTTCAAAGGACCCTCATGGACAAAAAACTCCTCGACATCCTGGTCTGTCCGGTCTGTAAGAGTGACCTCTTGTTTCAAAAAGAGAATCAGGAGCTCATTTGCAGAGCTGATCGTTTGGCCTATTCCATCCGTGACGGCATTCCAGTGATGCTGGAAGGGGAAGCTCGGCGCATCAGTCTTGAAGAGCTCGATAGCCTTCCCAAAAGGACACCCTTGGTCGGCTAGGCTTCCCATGTCTTTCAAAATCGTCATCCCTGCGCGTCTTGGTTCTAGTCGACTCCCAGGAAAACCGCTCTTGGATATTCTGGGAAAACCCATGATTGTCCATGTCTGTGAGCGGGCCTTAGAATCCGGGGGCGAGGTCTTTGTTGCGACAGACGATGACCGGATCATTCGGGCTGTAGAGAGCCTTAGAGTGACCGCGCTGATGACCCGAGAGGACCATCAAAGTGGGACCGAACGGATCAGTGAGGTGGCAGAACGGCTGGGCTGGCCTGACCAAGAACTGATCGTCAACCTTCAGGGCGATGAGCCCTTGATCCAGCCGAATTTGATCCGCCAACTGGCCGCAGCGCTCAAAAGCCAAACACGGGCGGAGGTCGCGACGCTGGCGGCACCGGTTCATCGGGCGGAGGAAGTGTTTGATCCCCATGCCGTCAAAGTCGTGATGGACCATCAAGGCTACGCGCTTTACTTCAGTCGGGCGCCCATTCCCTGGGATCGACAGACGTTCCAGGCGAAGAGCGATGTCCTGCCGAGCGCCCCGCTATGGTTCCGACATATTGGCATCTATGCCTACACCGGAGGCTTTCTTCGCCGCTATGTGTCCTGGCCAAGCTCGGAGCTCGAACGGGTGGAGGCCCTAGAGCAGCTGAGGATCCTCTATCAGGGCGAAGCCCTCAAGGTTCATGTGGTCGACAGCGCGCCACCTGCTGGCGTCGATACGCCGGCCGATCTTAAGCGGGTCAAGGATCTCTTCGCCATGGCGCCTTTTTAGTCGAGGATCTTGAACCCAGGCTCAAGGTCCCCTTGAGACGCCTCCTGGATGATCAGTCCCATCACGAGAGCCTCTTTAGGGCCTTCCTGACACCAGGCCAGAAAGTCGGTAAGGGCGGCCTCGGGCCCTTCGGCTTTGATCTCCACCCTTCCTTCTTGGATATTTCGAACCCAGCCCACAAGACCCAACTCCAAAGCCTTCTCCCGAGCACTAACCCGGTAGAAAACCCCCTGGACCCGCCCCTTAACGATGACCTGAACCGCCCTTATCATGGCATCAGAGAGTCTAAGAGGGTCTTTCGAATCCGCCAGCCATAGTGAATCCTTGGATTTCGCTCAAAGTCCTTCGGCAAAGTCTCCCTTGAAATCTCCTCAATAAAGACGTCCTCAAGGGCCTCCTTGTCCAGCCGAAATTTTCGGTGATTGGTGGTAAAGAGAAGCTCCCCTTCAGGCGTCAGCAAAGCAAGGCTATCGCGAATCAAGGCCACATGATCGCGCTGAATGTCGAGGGTGTCCTGCATTCTTTTGGACGTCGAAAAAGTCGGCGGATCAAGGAAGATAAGATCGTAGCGCCAAGGTCCAAGAGCCGCCTCTTTGAGCCATTCAAGACAATCCGCCTGAATAAACTGATGTTGATCACCGGCCTTGATGAGGTTCAACGCCAAATTCGCCTGCGCCCATTCAAGATAAGTCCTAGACATATCGACGGTGGTGGTCGAAATCGCACCACCATCGGCCGCATAAACCGTGGCGGTTCCGGTGTAAGCAAACAGGTTGAGAACGCTTTTACCACGGGCTTTTTGGCGGACCATCTCTCGGGTCAACCGATGATCCAAGAAAAGTCCAGTATCGAGATAGTCCTCGAAATTCACCCGGAATTTCAACCCCCCTTCCTCGACCCGATGAAAGACGCCAGACTCCGCCTGTTTTTCGTACTGGGCGGCGCCTTTCTGTCGACGTCGAACCTTCAGGACCACTTGCTCTGAGGGGATTTCAAGAACAAAAGGGATGACCGCCAGCGCCTCTATCAGCCGGGCTTCAGCTTTACTTGGATCGATGGTGGATGGCGCCTCATATTCCTGCACATGAGCCCAAAGCTTGCCCTCACTGGGATAAAGATCAATGGCAACGGCATATTCTGGGAGGTCGGCATCATAAAGTCGGTAACAGGAGACCGCATTCTGTCGGGCCCAACGCCCTAATAATTTGAGATTTTTTCTAAGGCGATTAGCCAACATAACCGCACCGCCCGCATTCACATCGACGTTTCGGGCTTTTCGGAGCCATTGCCTTTGCTGGCGCTCAGCTTCGGTCGGAGGCTCCCCTTCGCGTGGCACAAAAAAACGGGCCTCGCTAATGTCAAAGTTAAAAAGCTTGCAAGGGAGCGCACCATTGAAAAGGGCATACTGCTTGGTGGCCCTGATACCGACCTTGAAGGACAATTCGGGATTGCCGGTAAAAATGCTGGCCTGCCAACCATCAAAATGGGTCCTGAGGGTTTCACCCAAGGATTGATACAAAGGAATCAAGGTTTCCTCCTCGCCAAGCCGCTCCCCATAAGGCGGATTAACCACCACCAAGCCCCGGGGACCCAGTGGCCTGGCCTCGGTCAGGTCGCCAAGACGAATCGTGACGTGATCCTCAAGACCGGCCCGGGTCAAGTTGCCACAGGCATTAGCCACCGCTCGCCGGTCAAGATCGTAACCCCTGATCTCAGGAATCAGCGCAAGTCCCTGTTCAGCGCGGCTCTCAGCCTCCACACAGAGATCGGTCCAAAGATCCGCCCGGTGGCCTCGCCAACCCATAAAACCAAACCACAGGCGGCCAAGCCCTGGCGCCCGATCTGAAGCCATCATCGCCGCCTCGATCGGAAGCGTTCCAGATCCACACATGGGATCTAAGAAGGCCCCGCCTGCCGCGGCCACCTTTGGCCACCCGGCTCTTAAGAGAATGGCTGCCGCCAGATTTTCCTTGAGCGGCGCTTTGCCCCCCTCGATGCGGTAGCCCCGCTTATGGAGGCTATCCCCTGAAAGATCGATACTCACAGTCGCTCGATCAAGGTCTAGATAGACATTGACCCGAAGATCGGGCTGCACAAGATCCACCGAGGGCCTTATCCCGACGCTATCCCTAAAATAATCAACGATCCCATCCTTGACCTTTTGGGCACCAAAAAGGGTGTGCGTAATGGCCGAACGACTGGAGGCAAAATCGACCGCCAAGGACGATTCAGGGTCCATCTGCTCGCCCCAATCCATCGCCCTGATGCCGTTGTAGAGCGCCTCAACCGTCGCCGCCTCAAATCGATGAATCGGCCACAACACCCGATTGGCCAAACGGCTCCAAAGACACACCCGATAGGCCGTCTCGAGAGAGCCTTGAAAGGCAACCCCGGCGCGTCCAGAAATTGGGTTTTGAACCCCTAAAAGACGAAGTTCATCCGCCAGTAACAGCTCTATCCCCAAGGGGGCGGTAGCAAACAATTCCATCGGCATCCTGATGTCAAATAAGTGTGAGTGCTTGCTGGGGACGGTCGACCTTAATCAGGAGGACAGTCCTTCAGCTGATGCTGGTATCTTCTGGCGGTTTTATCTACCGACTGCGCCACCCCCAGCAACCAGGGTTTGGCGCGATAACTTCCACGCCGGTAACCGGCCTGTCCCTCGTGGTAGGCCAAGTAAAGGCGGTAGGCATCGGAGGGTGGAATGCCCAGCTCTTTCTGGGTCTCGTGACTGTACCAGCCGATAAAATCAACGGCATCACCAAAATCATCCCGTTCAGCCCCGCCCTGATCGGTACTGTTCTGATAACGTTCCCAGGTGCCATCCAGTGCCTGGGAATACCCATAGGCTGTGGAGGGACGCGACAGCGGAAAAAATCCCAAAAACCACTGCCTTGGTGGCTTTGCATCCGCAACGAAAGACGACTCATGCCGGACAATGGCCATCTGGACCTCTACCGGAACACCCCATTTTGATTCGGCTTCAAGTGTCGCGGGGTACCACGCCGCCTTCTCCTCAAAGATGTCGCAGATATTTTGAGGATGACTCGGGGGCGAAGTGGCGCAGCTCATCAAAAGGCCCGCCGCGAATCCCACCAGGAGGCCCTGAAAAAAGAGTCCTCGGCACATCGATAATAGCGGCTTGGCGCCTATCAAATCCTTCACCCTCATCTAGGAAGAGCCCATAGGGGAGAGAGAATACCACCGCATCCGGGGTCCGCGCGTCCAATGACGGGTGTCTTTAGGAAGAGGATGCATGACATCACATCCACCTGATAGTATCGAGCGCTAATCCTCGTGAAGTAAAGTTCGCAACACCATGAACCACCCACCTTCGTTTCCTCGCGATTTTGTCTGGGGTGCCGCCACCTCGGCATACCAAATTGAAGGCTCCCCGCTCGCCGATGGCGCCGGCATCAGTAACTGGCACCACTTCACCCACCTTCAAAATGGCAAGATTTTGAATGATGACACCGGCGATCGGGCCTGTGATCATTATCATCGCTATCCAGAAGATGTTGCCCTCATGCAAGCCATGGGGCTTAAGGCCTATCGCTTCAGCCTCGCCTGGAGCCGAATCATGCCGGAGGGGCGTGGCCCCATTCATTCAAAAGGCCTCGACTTTTATAAGCGTCTTTTGGATCAGCTGAACCGCGCCGGGATTGTTCCCTACGTGACCCTTCATCATTGGGACATGCCACTCGCTATTGATCATCTGGGTGGTTGGGCCCACCGCGACTCGGCTCACTGGTTCAGTGACTATGCCGCAGCGACGCTGGCCCAACTCGGGGATCGGGTGACCCACTGGGCCACCTTTAATGAACCTTGGGTCATCGTTCATGCGGGCTATATCGAAGGCGCCCACCCTCCCGGAATCAGTGATGTCCTGAAGGCGCGTGATGCCGCTCACAACCTCCTTCGTGGACATGGGCTGGCGGTCCAGGCCTTTCGCGCTGAGGGCCGTGGGCAGATGGGCATCGTCATCAATCTTGAACCCAAATACCCAGGATCAGAGCGGCCGGAAGATCTTGCAGCGACTGCCCGCATGGATGCCTGGATGAACCGCCAATTCCTTGACCCTCTCTTCCTAGGACACGACCCCCTCGAACTCGAGGAGATCCATGGCGCAGGGCTACCTCCCTATCCAGAAGCGGATTACGCGCTGATCCAAGAGCCCATCGACTATCTCGGGATCAACTACTACAGTCGATCCGTGGTCCGTGATGCGCCAGGTTTGGCCCCCTTTCATGCCGACCGTATTCCTCAGGAAACTTCCCCCCATACCGACATGGGCTGGGAAATCTATCCTGATGGGCTCAAACACTGCCTCTTATGGGTCAAAGAACGCTATGGCGACATACCGCTTTACATCACCGAGAATGGAGCGGCCTTCGATGATGGCGCACCCATCGATGAGCGTGTGAGGGACACACGTCGCATCGACTACCTTAGAAGCCATTTGCTGGCTGCCCGAGAAGCGATGGCGGCAGGCGTTGATCTTCGGGGCTATTTTGCCTGGTCACTTTTGGATAATTTCGAATGGGCTTATGGCTACGCCAAACGCTTTGGATTGATTCATGTCGACTACGACACCCAGACCCGCACCCTCAAAGACAGCGCCCTCTTCTACCGAGAGGTCATCGATAGTGATGGCCAGGCACTATGGCGCTGAACGCCCTTAAGGATTCCCCTAAAGACCCCAACCCCTGGTGGGAGTCGGCTATTGTCTATCAAATCTATCCCCGCTCTTTCAAAGACACCAATGGGGATGGCGTTGGCGACCTTCGAGGGATTTTGGAAGGGCTCGACTACTTAAAAAGCCTTCATGTGGGCTGCCTCTGGCTTTCTCCGGTCTTTCCATCACCCATGCGTGACTTTGGCTACGATGTGAAGGACTATGAAGGGATAGACCCCCTCTTTGGAACCCTCGAGGACTTCGATACGCTCTTGACCGCCACCCACCAGCTTGGAATGAAGCTGATTTTGGATCTGGTCCCAAACCACACCTCGGATCAGCATCCTTGGTTCATCGAAAGCCGAAGCGATCGCGCTCATGACAAGCGCGACTGGTATGTCTGGCAGGACCCCGGGATGGAGGGCGCGCCGCCCAACAACTGGCTCAGCTTCTTTGGCGGCCCGGCCTGGACCCTCGATAGCGCCAGCGGACAGTACTACCTTCACCAGTTTGATTCAACCCAGCCGGAACTCAATTATCGCCATCCCGCCGTTTTAGAAGCGATGCTGGACGTCATTCGATTCTGGCTCGAACGCGGTGTCGATGGCTTCCGTATCGATGTGATCTGGCTCCTGATCAAGGATGCACTGCTGCGGGATGAGCCTCAAAATCCCGACTGGGATGGAAATAACCCGCATGAACAGCTCCTCCACATCCATACCGCAGACCAACCTGAAGTCCATCAGGTCATCCGATCGTTTCGGGCGCTCTTTAAT
>JBEIRQ010000378.1:0-1977 GCA_040375885.1 Methylococcus sp. | reverse complement strand
CAAGCCGGTGAAATCATCTTAAAAGACGGTGTGACTCATCGTTACGGCGCGCAGACTCAAGACTTTGAGGTGTCGGCCACCCTCACCGTCCATCACCCAGGGTTTTATGGTGCAACCACCTTCGGTGGCAGCCTAGGGGCCGCTGAAAGTTATATGGCAGGACATTGGACCTCTGATCACTTGGTTAACCTGATTCGCATCATGATCAGAAACCGCCATGTATTAGATGAAATTGATGGGGGCTGGACGCATCTTTTAGCGCCCTTTCGGCGCTTACTGCATACCCTTAATCGCAACAGTGAAGAAGGAAGCCAGAGGAATATTGCCGCACACTACGATCTTGGCAATGACTTCTTCAAGCTGTTTTTAGATGACACCATGATGTACTCCTGCGCTCTATTTGAGCCTCAGATCTTATCTTTGAGAGAGGCATCCATTGCGAAGCTTAAAAGAATTTGCGAGCGACTTGCTTTAAAACCACAGGACCGAATCATTGAGATTGGAACCGGATGGGGCGGATTTGCCGTCTATGCTGCGACCCACTATGGCTGCCACGTCACCACCACAACGATCTCTGAGAACCAATATGAATGGGCAAAGAAAAGAATCACTGAAGCAGGACTGGAGGACCGCATCACCTTGCTGAAACAAGATTATCGAAAGCTTGAGGGAACCTTTGATAAGCTCGTTTCTATTGAAATGATCGAGGCGGTGGGCCATCACTACTTTGGAACCTTCTTTGACCAATGCAGCAAGCTTTTGAAACCCGATGGTTTGATGCTGTTGCAGTCGATTACGATCAATGACCGAGAGTACCTTAGAGCCCGCGATGACGTTGATTTCATTAAGCGTTATATCTTCCCAGGGAGCTGTATTCCGGCGATAGGTCCCTTATTAGACGCTCAAACCAAGCGTTCCGATCTGCAATTGATTCATCTTGATGACATTGGCCGTCATTACGCGACTACGCTAAGACAATGGCGGGAGAGATTTTTAGAACGACTCGATGAGGTTCGAGCGATGGGGTATTCAGAGCCATTTATTCGGCTCTGGGAGTTTTACCTCGCCTATTGTGAAGGCGGGTTTGAGGAACGAGCCTTGGGTGATGTCCACATGCTCTTCTCAAAGCCCCTTTATCGTGAACACCCCAAAGGATCTAATTCATGACCTTCACAGGAACGATGCTGATGGCGTTTTCAGGACTCCCATCAACAATGCGATCGGTATAGGTTAAATAAACCAGAACCGAGCGCTTCTTATCATAAAACCGGACCACTTGTGTGGTTTTAAAGATCGCTGAGGCTCGGGCGCTGAAAACCTCCTGTTGATCCTTGAGATCGTTTAACGCCGCCACATCAATCACACCAATCTGGCGACACGACAGAGAAGCCTTGGCGGCATTTTCAGCCAAACCGACCATGCCCTTAATGCCGCCTGTTTCTGCCCTTGAGATATAGCAGGTGACGCCACTCACTTGAGGATCGTCAAACGCTTCAACCACAATCTTGTCGCTCGGACCCAGCCATTTAAAGCGATAGTTCACAGAACCAATCTCATCGGCTAGAGAAGAGGTACTGATGGCTATGAGAAGGCCCCACAGTGCTGTCACGATATTGATTGAGCGTTTCATGTGAACGTTTTCTCCGATTTAAAGGTTATAGCAATAAGACGTAAGCCCATGGCGAAGATCAAACCCCTTGCACCAGAATTTCCTGCCCAGGTTTGAGCTTACTCTTAGGACTTAGACCATTCCACTCTGAGAGCTTAAATTCTGAAACCCCGTGGCGTTTAGCAAGATCTGCCAACGTCTCACCGGGTTGTACAACAACCCTTCGAGGTGCATAAACCTTCGCCCAAGGCATATTAGCTGCCATCAAGATTTCGGCTTTCTCAAGCGGTATCAAGAAATTGTGGGCTTCCTGAGGTGGCTTCACATCCGGTCTAAAAGCCGGATTCAACTTATAGAACTCAGCAGGT
>JBEIRQ010000043.1:0-9377 GCA_040375885.1 Methylococcus sp. | reverse complement strand
GGTCCGGAGAAGTGCCCTTGATGCGGTCGGTCTGATGGATGAAGTGTATTTCATGCATTTTGAGGATTTGGATTGGTGTCTCCGCTTTAAACAAGCGGGCTGGAAGGTGCTTTTTGAGCCTCGGGTTGAAATCGTGCATGTCGGCGGCGTTTGTACCGCATCAAGGCCGATCAGTGTCGAATTTCACAAGCATCTTGGCATGGCCCGTTTTTTCATCAAGTTCTTTAGGGATGTTAAGAGCCTGAGACTTTATCCGATCATCATGCCCGGAATCCTTGGCCGCTTTCTTTATCGAACGATGGTCAATGGATTAGCTAGCCTAGGGCTTTTCAAGCGGCGGGCCCCCCGAGAGCTAGCGCTTGAAATGGTGGAGCAGTTACATCTGATACACCCTGAAAAGATCAAACTTAAACCTCGACGCGTCGTGGTCACAGGGGCCACCAGTTTGATTGGAGATTATCTTCTCCCAATCCTCCTCCACCAGAATGATGAAGTTCATGCGGTGAGTCGAAGGCCGCCCGATTACGGTAAAAGCGCGGGGGTTTTTTGGCACCATGCTGACATTGCTTCGGAGCTTCCTGAAGTGCTCCGCGGCGCTGACGTGTTGATTCATCTGGCGCCACTGGCGAGCCTTCCCTTGATCATGCGTCGATTCGGGGATGAGGGGCCAAAACGGGTGATCGGATTTGGGTCAACAAGCCTCTTTACCAAGGCTCATTCGGCTCTGGAATCTGAGAGAAAACTGGTCAAAGGACTCGAGGATGCTGAATCCCAGGTCGCGATCTTAGGTCGTCAATATGGGATTCGTTGGACCATCTTCAGGCCAACTCTCGTTTATCATCTGGGCCGGGATAAGAATGTAACGACCATTGCGACCTTCTTAAAACGATTTGGGTTTTTCCCGCTGGTCAACGGGGCTGTCGGCAAGCGCCAACCGGTTCATGCGGAGGATTTGGCAATGGCTGCATCCAAGGTGATTGATCATCCAGAGGCGTTTGACAAGGCCTACAATCTCTCCGGTAGTGAGACCCTTCCCTACCGAGAGATGGTCGAAAGAATTGGGCTTTGTCTTGGGCAGCGGGCGTTGATGGTGGATATCCCGTTACCGCTCCTGAAGGTCATCATTGTCCTGGCATCGATTATTCCCAAATATCAACATCTCAATACGGAAATGGCGACACGGGTCAATCTTGATATGTGCTTTGAGAATGAGGACGCCCAAAAGGATTTTGGTTTTAACCCGCGTCCCTTCATGACGCCTCGAAGCTCTTGAAGGGAAGGCGCCTGCCTTCCCTTGAGTCGTTTATAAGAGGAGGTTTAGCCCGCCTTTCTCAGCTCTTTGGGTAGCGAGAAGACGACCTTTTCTTCGATGCCCTTAAATTCGACCGCGGTGTTAGCTCCCCAATCTTTCAATTTACTGATCACTTCAGAGACCAGGATTTCAGGTGCCGAGGCACCTGCCGTGACGCCCACACAGCGGGCGTTTTCCACCCATTCGCGCTGCATTTGGCTAGCATCATCGATCAGGTGAGAGCTGCAGCCGAGTTTTTCGGCGATTTCCCTGAGGCGATTTGAGTTGGAGCTGTTGGGGGATCCGACAACCAAGATCACATCGCATTGATCGGCGAGTTTTTTGACGGCGTCCTGGCGGTTTTGGGTCGCATAGCAGATATCGTCTTTCTTCGGCCCACAGATTTCCGGAAATTTGTTGCGGAGCGCATTGACCACCGCCTGGGTGTCATCAATGGAGAGGGTCGTCTGGGTGACCCAGGCTAGGCTTGAAGGATCCTTGACTTCCAAGGCAGTAACGTCCTCTGGTGATTCGACCAGGTAAATACCGCCGGCCGGATTATCATATTGGCCCATGGTGCCCTCGACTTCAGGGTGGCCGGCGTGACCGATGAAGACAATCTCACGTCCTTGGCTGGCGTGGTGGTGCACCTCGATATGGACCTTGGTCACCAAGGGACACGTTGCATCAAACACCTGAAGACCCCGCTGCTGCGCTTCTTCCTGGATGGCCTTAGAGACGCCGTGGGCGCTGAAAATCACTGTGGAGTTTTCAGGGACCTCCGACAATTCCTCCACAAAGACGGCTCCGCGAGCTCTTAATCCATCGACCACATACCGGTTGTGGACGACTTCATGACGAACGTAGATGGGCGCGCCAAAAACTTCGATGGCCCGTTCGACGATGTCGATAGCCCGATCAACGCCGGCACAAAATCCGCGAGGATTGGAAAGGAGGATATCCATGGTGTCATCTTCTCTGAGTAAATTACTTGGGAATTCTGTCATTTCTAGCCTTGGTAATCAATCGTGAGGCGGTAAGGAGGCGTTGCGCTTGGGTTCCCAGTGAAGGGGAGGTGCCTCATCGGACTCGCCGAGGATGCGGCAGGCTACAAAGAGGAAATCTGATAAGCGGTTCAAGAACGCAAGGCCATAGTCCGGGAGAGGTTCGAGACGGTTGAGGGTGACCGCGACGCGTTCAGCTTGACGGCAGCTGGTTCTCGCGAGATGGCCATAGGCGGCCACCCGGGTCCCGCCTGGAAGAATGAACTCCTTAAGGGGGGCAAGGCGGTCGTTGAAATGATCCAGCCAAGCCTCAAGCCAGAGGATGTGGCGTTCCTTAATCGTTGAGCGACCTGGAATGCTGAGGTCACCACCAAGATCAAACAGCAGCTGCTGAATTTCTCCAAAGCAGCGGGCAAGATCCTCAGGGATGGATTCGGTCAGAATAAGACCAATTCGGCTATTGAGTTCGTCTAGGTCGCCCATCAGGGCAATCCGTGGGGCATCTTTCTCAATTCTCGAACCATCGGCCAGACCGGTAGTGCCCTCATCGCCGGTCCGGGTATAGATTCGAGTTAGACGATGGCCCATGGTCAGATCAGCCGGTTGTCAGCGACGATAAGACCATCCTCGTCCGCATAGAGATAGTGGCCAGACCTGAAATTGACCCCAGCAAAGGTGATTAAGGCATCCCGATCGCCCGTTCCTTTTTGGTGTGCCTTGAGGGGGTGGGTGTGCAAGGCGCGGATTCCGATCGGTAGTTTGTTGATCGCCACCGAGTCCGTTATACAGCCATAGACAATGAGTCCCACCCATCCTTGGTCACAGGCAAGGCGAACGAGGGGTTCTTCCAATAGGGCGCATCGATGGGAGCCGCCGCCGTCAATCACCAAGACACCCTCCGAGGTCTTCTCCTCAAGAGTCTTTCGAATCAGTACGTTATCCTCAAAAACCTTGACGGTCGTCACGCGCCCTGAAAAGCTCGAGTGACCTCCAAAAGCTTGGAAGGCAGGTTCAGCAATCTGAAGGTGTTGAGTCTGTGAAAATTGATCGCAGAGGTCTGAAGTTTTAAAGGTCATAGGGGTGGCTCCTTGTAGGGTCAGTCATGCACCGGCGCTGTTCCGACAAGTAAATGGGGCCATGCGTTCCCCTCTTTAGAGGTAGCGGGCAATCAAGCCCCGTTCAGCGCCAGCGACGGGCAAGGGCACGCGAACCTCCCAACCACTTCCCGGCGCTTCCTCAAGGGGACTTCCCTTGCTATCGATCATGGTCTCAAGAATCAGGTCCTGATTGCCCTCTGGGAGGATCAATTCAAGACGGTCACCGATCCGAAATTTGTTCTTGACTAAGATCTCGGCCATTTGGGTTTCGGGATTAAAGCCTGTGATTTCGCCGACAAATTGCTGCTGATGACTGCTGGAATGGCCCTGGATATAGTTCTGGTATTCGTGCGTGTGATGACGCTGATAAAAGCCATCGGTGTAGCCGCGCTGGGCGAGGTTCTCGAGTTTGCCGATCAAGCTTGGGTCAAAGTCACGGCCAGCGACGGCATCATCAATGGCTTTTCGGTAGAGCTGTGCGGTGCGGGCGACATAATTGACTGACTTGGTGCGGCCTTCGATCTTGAGACTATCGACTCCGATTTCGGTGAGTTTCTGAATATGCTCGATGGCCCGAAGGTCCTTCGAATTCATGATGTAAGTCCCGTGTTCATCTTCCATGACGGGCATCAGTTCACCGGGACGATTCTCTTCCTCCAGGAAGTAAACCTCATCGGCTAGAGGATGCCGTTGCTGATCGCCGCAGTCGGTGAGGGCCCCGTTGAGATCGTTCAGGGAGAGCTTCAACTGGCCCGGGACAAAATCACCTTCGGCATTCTCGGTGGCAGGCTGGACATCGTATTTCCAGCGGCAGGAGTTGGTGCAGGTCCCTTGATTGGGATCCCGGTGATTGAAGTAACCTGAGAGGAGGCAGCGTCCTGAGTAGGCGATGCAGAGGGCGCCATGGACAAATACCTCGAGTTCCATATCAGGGCACTCTTGGCGAATTTCAGCAATTTCCTCAAGCGAGAGTTCCCTTGACAGGATGATGCGTCGAATACCGAGCTGTTGCCAGAACCTGACGGCGGCATAGTTGACGGTATTAGCCTGGACCGACAAGTGAATGGGTAGTTCCGGCCAGGCTTCTCGGGCAAGCATGATGAGCCCGGGATCGGCCATGATGAGGGCGTCGGGACCCATGGCGACAATAGGCGCAAGATCTCTGATAAACGTTCTGATCTTGCGATTATGCGGCAGCACGTTGGTGGCGAGGAAAAAGGCTTTTCCAAGACGGTGGGCTTCCTCGATCCCAAGGGCGAGGTTTTGTTCCAGGAAGTCGTTGTTACGAACCCTGAGGCTATATCGGGGGAGACCTGCATAGACCGCATCGGCGCCATAGGCGTAGGCATAACGCATGTTTTTCAGCGTGCCTGCGGGAGACAGGAGTTCCGGTTTTTTCATGGCCATGGGGGAGAATGTTAGAATTCTTGGAATATTACGCTTTTGTTGACTCTTTTGCTCAGGATTCCCTTCCCGTCATGAAAACCCACGAGGCCTTCAGAACCCTCAGGGACTGCATCGGTAACACCCCACTCGTTCGGCTGCAACGATTACCGGGCGACACCAGCAACGTCATCCTGGCTAAATTGGAAGGTAACAACCCGGCAGGCTCCGTGAAGGATCGGCCGGCACTCAGTATGATCCAGCACGCCGAGGCTCGCGGGGAAATCAGTCCGGGTGATCGCCTCATTGAGGCGACCAGCGGCAATACGGGTATCGCCCTCGCCATGGCGGCGGCGGTGATGGGTTATCGGATGACGCTGATTATGCCTGACAATATGAGCCTTGAGCGCCGTGCCTCGATGCGCGCCTTTGGTGCTGAGATTATCCTCACGCCGGCGACAGGCAGCATGGAAATGGCTATTGATCTAGCGCGTGAGATGGAGGGTCGTGGTGAAGGCCGAATTCTCGATCAATTTAAGAACCCTGACAATCCACGCGCCCACTATGAAGGCACCGGCCCTGAGATTTGGCGCGATACCCACGGGCGAGTGACCCATTTTGTGAGCGCTATGGGGACCACTGGCACCATCATGGGGACCTCACGCTATCTCAAAGAGCAAAATCCTAAGGTCAAGATCATCGGGGTTCAGCCGGCGGGGGATTCCAAGATTCCTGGCATCAGGCGGTGGCCAAGAGCCTACCTGCCTGCCATCTGTGATTTCAACCGGATCGATCGGATTCTTGATGTCGAGCAGGTCGATGCCGAAGCTATGACCCGAGAGCTGGCGGTGAAGGAGGGGATCTTTGCCGGCGTCTCTTCAGGGGGGGCCGTTGCTGCCGCGTTGCAGATCTCGAGAGAGGTTCAAAACGCGCTCATAGTCGCTATTATTTGTGATCGCGGTGATCGTTATCTTTCCACCGGGGTCTTTCCAGGATGAACCTTTAGTCATGGCGATGAGGCGTAAGCGAAAACCACTTCCTCAGGATCCCGTTCGAGTGGAGATTGAGTCGTTAACCCATGATGGTCGAGGGATTGCCCGAATAGAAGGTATTCCGGTGTTCATCCATGGGGCCCTTCCTGGGGAGGAGGTCAGCTTCCTATACACCGATCGCCGTCGTGATTTTAGAGAAGGTAAAACCTTGGAGGTTCATCGTGCGGCACCGCATCGCGTCGAACCTCCATGTCCAAGCTATGGGATCTGTGGTGGCTGCAGTTTTCAGCATGTCAGAGACGATGCTCAAATCGAAATAAAGCAGGCTCTCCTCGTTGAGCAATTTCAGCGGGTGGCCAAATTGACCGACATCGCGCTGTTTGAGCCGATGACAGGTCCCGGTTGGGGGTATCGTCAGAAGGCGCGTCTTGGCGTCAAGTTTGTGATCAAGAAAGGGCGGGTTTTAGTGGGCTTTCGAGAGCGTTCCACTCCCTTTGTTGCGGATCTTCCAGGTTGTCCCGTTCTTGACCCAAGAGTGGGTACCCATTTTGAGGATTTGGCCAAACTGATCGAAGGTCTCAGCATTCGCGATCGGGTGCCCCAGATCGAGGTGGCCATGGGGGATGCGGCCACGGCGCTGGTCTTTCGTATTCTGGAGGATTTGACGCCTTCGGATGAGGCGGCATTGATTGCCTTTGGAAAGGCGTTTGATCTCGCCATTGAGGTACAACGTCAAGGTCCCGAGTCGGTGCGAGCCCTTTACCCTCCGGGGGATCAAGATCTGAGTTATGAGCTGCCTGATGAGGGCATCCATTTCCGTTTCAAGTCGACCGATTTTACCCAGGTCAACATGGCCATCAACCGGAAGATGGTCGCTCGTGTGATGGCTCTTTTGGATCCTGGCCCCAACGATCGGGTGCTTGATCTTTTCTCAGGGATTGGCAATTTCACGTTGCCGCTCGCAAAACGGGCACGTTGGGTCGTGGGCGTTGAGGGGAGTGAAACGGCGGTCCGACGCGCCCTTGAAAATGCCGAGAGTCATCAGCTTCAAAATATCGAATGCTATGCCCAGGATCTCACCAAGAGTCTTGCGGATTGTTCTTGGGCGAAGGGGCGGTTCGATAAACTCTTGCTGGATCCCTCGCGGGCCGGGGCCCTCGAGGTTCTGGACCACATCCCTGATTGGGCTCCGGAGCGGATTGTGTATGTGTCCTGTAATCCTTCAACGTTAGCCCGCGATGCCGGGATTCTGGTCCACCAGCAGGGTTATCGACTGGTGGGGGCAGGGGTTATGGACATGTTTCCACAGACCGCCCACGTTGAGTCGATTGCCGTGTTTGAACGCGCGAACCCTTTAAGGTCTGGGTGATGGTTAAAGACTATCTCCATGTCGACATCGGCCGTCAGACCATGGATCTTTTAGAGGCCGGTGTTCAGGTTGCGCATTGGCCCGTCTCGACAGCCAGAAACGGCGTAGGGGAGCGGCGCGGCAGTGAATGTACGCCGAGAGGCTGGCACCAGATCCGTGCCAAAATTGGCGCTGGAGCCCCCATCGGGTGCGTCTTTAAGGGGCGTCGCCCAACGGGAGAAATCTATAGCCCTGAGCTTCTGGCAGAGAACCCCGGGCGGGATTTTATCCTTAGTCGGATCCTCTGGCTTTCAGGACTTGAGCCGGGTTTTAATCGCTACGGGGCGGTCGATACCGCTTGGCGCTTTATCTATATTCATGGTTCCCCAGATGAGGGTGTTTCCGGGGAGGCTTTATCGCATGGATGTATTCGGATGCGGAGTCCCGATATCATGGCGCTTTTTGAGCGCATCCCCGTGGGCCTTCGAGTGCTGATCGAGCCTTGATCGACCGACTCATCATCTGGAGTAAATGCTTTGACGATATCGACCGACGACTCCATGTCCATGACCCCGCTGGAGCGGCGCGCCAGCCTGTCGCTGGCGGCTATTTACATGCTGAGAATGCTTGGGATGTTCATGATCCTCCCGGTCTTCTCGGTGATGGCCAGGGATCTCCCGGATGCTACACCGCTTCTGGTCGGGGTTGCCATCAGTGCCTACGGACTGACCCAAGCGCTATTCCAGATTCCTTTTGGGATCTGGTCTGATCGACTGGGCAGGGAGCCGGTCATTACCTTTGGTCTTTTGCTGTTCGTCCTTGGGAGTGCTGTCGCAGCGCTTTCTGACACCTTGCTCGGTATTATCTTGGGTCGAGCCTTGCAGGGAGCGGGAGCGGTTGCCGCGGTGGTGATGGCGCTCGCTGCCGATTTGACTCGTGAAGAACACCGCACCAAAGCGATGGCGCTGATTGGCATTAGTATCGGCCTCTCCTTCGCCATCTCCATGGTTCTTGGCCCTGTGCTTTCCAATTGGATGGGGCTCAAGGGCTTGTTCTGGCTCATCACGGGCCTTGCCATTTTGAGTATCGTCGTTCTCCATGTCGTAGTGCCAACCCCCGAAGTCAGCCGATTTCACCGAGACGCCCAGTTGCGGACCGGCTCGGTTCGGAGGGTGTTTGGCAACCAGGAACTGTTGCGCCTTGATGTCGGTATTTTTTCTTTGCACCTGATTCTGACTGCAACCTTCGTGGTGCTGCCGCTGGTCTTGAGGGATCAGTTGGAACTCCCGACCGAGGATCATTGGACGCTCTATCTCCCCGTTTTCATTCTGGCGATTTTGACGATGGTGCCGTTCGTTATCCTCGCTGAAAAGAAGCGCAAGATGAAGCCGGTGTTTGTCGGTTTTATTGGTTTGGTGGCCCTTTCAGATCTTGGTTTTGCCCTGGTGGCCGATGGTTTTATTGCGGTCTTCATGCTGTTGTATGTTTTTTTTACAGGCTTTAACCTTCTCGAAGCGACCCTGCCGTCGATGGTCTCAAAGATTGCGCCCCCGGATCTCAAAGGGACCGCGATGGGTGTTTATTCCACGGCTCAGTTTCTTGGGGCTTTCGTTGGGGGAACCGGTGCCGGCTATATCCATGGGCATTGGGGTATCCTGCCGGTTTTTTATGCCTGCGCTCTGGTGGCTCTGGGTTGGTTTCTGGTGGCTTTGTTCATGAAACCGCCACGCCATGTCAGTAGTTTATTGATCAATATCGAGGATATACCAATCAATAAAGCCAAAGGACTGGCGGCGGAGCTTCCGAAAATTGCCGGGATCGTCGAGTCTGTGGTCGTGGCGGAGGAGGGGGTGGCCTATCTCAAAGTCGATAAACAGCACCTTGATCAGGCGGCATTAAATGCTTGTCTTTTAGAAGCTAGATCCGATGACTAAGAAAGGTTCCCTCAAATATCTCGCTTCAAAGAGGGGGTTGTTCGGCTGATGAAGCTGGGTTGTGGCACCTTGATCCTCTTGTTTTTAATGATTGCCACGCTCGGGAAATGGTTGCCCCATGGCGAGCGGAATGCGCCGCCAAAGACACCCGGGACCCCTCCTGATCTCTCGCGCCACGCCCCAACCGCCCCCGGCGCCAAAATCACGCCTCAGGTTGTTGCCCCCCCAAAGCGCCTGGAGTCTCCCGCTAAGGGGGATGAGACGCTGGTCGAGATGATGGCTAAAGCGACTACCCTGCTGCGGGATGTTGAAAGTTGGGTTGCTGAAT
>JBEIRQ010000121.1:0-5331 GCA_040375885.1 Methylococcus sp. | reverse complement strand
GGCCACAGACAACCACATGGCTGACCTTCAGGACGTCAACAGCATACTGAAGGACGCTCAGCGAATTGAAATCGGTGGAGATAAATTGATTGGCAATATTGCGGTGGACAAACATCTCCCCAGGCTCCGCATTCACCACGATTTCTGAGGGAACGCGACTGTCTGAGCAGCCTATCCAGAGAACTTCGGGTGTTTGCTGATGGCTGAGTCGCTTGAAGAAATTTGGGGAGTTTTCAATTTTCTCTTCGGCCCAGGCTTCATTATCCAGAAGCATCCGTTCAAAAATATCCATTTAGTACACCTCTGCTTTCTCGATCATTTGTCTAAATCCATCATCCAGGTTACCGGAATAGCCAAGAACGTTTCTGAGCTCTACTGACAAGCCCCTGGCCACTGTGCCTTCGTGGAAATCGATGATGCAATCTAGGATATCCCGGTCAATGAATCGGGCAACACTCCCGTCGATCACAACACAGCTGTTGGGCTCCACGGCGTTCAGTATGTCCCTGAACCTTTGTTTGTTGAGAAACGTGACATCTTTTCTGAATCGGATCAGATAGTTCGTATCTTTTTGGATCAGGGCGATCGCAGAGTAAAAGTTGGAACGAATCACGAAGATAAGTCCAATGACTGTTCCGATCATGATCCCTTTAAGAAGGTCATCTGCCAGGATGGCGATGATGGTGATGATGAAGGGAATGAACTGGTATCTCCCTCGGCGGTACATATCGACGAATATGGCGGGCTTGGCCAGTTTGAAGCCCGTCAGAAGCAGGATTGCAGCCAATGTCGCCAGCGGAATCGAGTTCATCAGGTCGGCAAAAAACAGCACGCTGAGGAGAAGTAGCACACCATGCGTGAAGGAAGCCAGTTTGGTTTTACCTCCGGAATTCACATTGGCTGAACTTCTGACGATAACGGAGGTGATCGGTAAGCCTCCCAAAAGGGCGCTGATCATGTTGCCAATGCCCTGTGCTTTGAGTTCACGGTTGGCAGGAGTTTGTCTCCGAAAAGGATCCAGCCGGTCGACGGCTTCTAGGCTGAGCAGGGTTTCAATGCTGGCTACGATGGCTATGGTCAAGGCAGTTTCATAGACTTTGGGATTAGCCCATTGTGAAAAATCCGGATGAAGCAGAGATCCCATCAGATGAGCAAGACTTTCATGCTCCGGGAGAGTAACAAAATGCTGGTCAGGGATATCGAGTATGGTGCCTGAGGCAAAGGCTTGAAAAACGAGTCCCCAGACGACAGCCAAGAGAGGGCCCGGAATGAAGGTTGCCAGTGGGTATCCGCGTTTCCCAAGACAATCCCAGGCAAGCACAATGCCCATTGCACCCAGGCAGACCGTCATAGCGCCCCATGAGATATAACGCAGTGCGCCTTCAATTTCATGCAGCAGGGAGAGGGGTGACTCTGGCGCATAGGTTTCATCAACAATAAGATCGGCGCCATAACCGACAGCATGCGGAATCTGCTTGATAATCAGGATAAGGCCGATCGAAACGAGCATTCCGCGAATGACCGAGTTGGGGATGAATGAGCCAACGGACCCGGCGCCGAGGTAGCCAAGGATGACCTGAATCCCACCGGCGCAAAGACCGGCCAGCAAAAAAGTCTCGAACTGACCTAATTCCTGAATGGCGCTGAAGGTTATGGCTGTAAGACCGGCCGCTGGCCCTGAGACACTGAGTTGTGAGCCACTCAGGATCGATACAATGGTCCCACCAATGATCCCTGCGACGATTCCTGAAAAGAGTGGCGCTCCGGACGCGAGTGCGACGCCAAGGCATAGGGGAAGGGCCACGAGAAAGACGACCATCCCGGCGGGGATGTCATGCTTGAGATTATCTAGATTATTGATCATCGATCCCCTAAGGTAGCTTAAGCATGGATGAGTGCTGAGAAATCCATCTACAATAATACCCCCGTTTCATGATGAATGGTTGAAATGCACACGCCTTCACCGACTTGTGGTGCATTTAAACCGATGGGAGTGAAAAGGAGTCAACACGCTCATCAATCTCCTGACACAGCGACGACACCTGGCTCTTGGAAATCCCCGTCATCCCCAGCGCCTGAACCAGATCATCGACCTTTCGGCTCGACATGCCACCAATCCAAGCTTCCTGGATCACCGCCGTCAACGCTTTCTTTGTCAGCCGCCTCGGCTCAAGAAAGTTCGGAAAATAAGTGCCTTGGCGTAACTTAGGAACCCGGACATCCAACGTCCCTAAGCGCGTATGCAAAGGCCGCTCTCGATAACCATTGCGGTAGCCTTCTCGCTGGTCAGCCCGCTCCTGCTTGGATCCACTCAGTCGGTTCGTCACCTCAAATTTCATCAGCTGCGCTAGTACTCGCTCGGCAAGGGACTTCAAGAAATCCTCACCGCCACAGTGGACCAACAAGGGATTGACCTCAGCCATAAGTTGAATGAATCGTTACTAAAAGTGTTGTTCGTTCACCAAAACGGGGAGGGCCCTAAACTGCGCGTATCCATAATTTTGGAAGCCGTGGTAAAAAGAGTCCTCCCTCTATTAGATGCTTGACCCTAAGGCATTGATAATGGACGCATCAAGGAAATCGTTCGGCTGGATGCCACCCATCCAATGGACCCCTTATACAACTCCACTCTAACTGCATGGTTGTTCGAGGATGTCCTCGTCGGGCGTCAACGCTTTAATAAAAGTGTTTTGAATTTGATCTGTGCGTCCGCAGATAAGGCATTAGGAGCGCGCTTAGGTGATATTCATGGGGACCCCAGTCTACGAGAGATTCATTCCCAACGCCCATTCGCATTGAACCGATCATCAGACATATTCTTGGCATTCTCAAGAATGGCGATCAAGGCGGGGTGATTGACCTTTCTTTGCGCCGACAGAAGATAAAACCTTTCACGTATGCCCTCAATCACACCCAGTGGATCCACACCGTACTGGCGGGTAATTACATCCTGAACAATATTTGGCGCTAGAAAGAACCCAACTCCTTCTGCACCAAAGGTCTTCAACAAAGCACTGTCAGAAATTTCAGCCCGGATATCTGGCCAAATATTATTCTCTTCGCACCAGCGATCCAGATCCTGACGCAGCCCGGGATGACCGGCAGGCACCAAAAATGGGGCTCCATTGAGGCTTTTGGGAAAACCTTCACGATAGGCATCGACCAGACTCCTTGTACCGAACACAACCATGGATGATTCGGCAAGAAAATGACTAAAGATGCCACTTGCAGGTTTGATCGCTAGAGGGCCCGTGGTAAGAACGAGATCAATTGCATGCAGCGCAAGTTCGTTAATTAGCCTTTCTGGCTTGTCTTCATGACAGTGAAGCTTGACTGGGATATCAAGGTGAAGGGCCGGTTTCAACAACTTCATCACGACCAGCTTTGGCAAGACATCGGCGATGCCGACATTAAGCCGAAAGCCTTTCCCCACGGAGCGCCCACTGAGATACTGAGTTAGCTCTCGGCCAATAGAGAATATCTCCTCTGCGTAATCAAAAACATCACGGCCTGTGTCCGTAAGGAGCAGATTTCTGCCGGCCCGATCAAATAATGAGTGGCCTACCGTCTGCTCAAACTGTGTGATTTGGCTGCTTATGGTGGGTTGGGTGAGGTGCAACTTTTCAGAGGCCCTGGCGATGCTGCCCTCATTAACAACCGTCCAAAAGTAGTAGAGGTGATGATAGTTGATCCGCTGCATGACAGTTATTGTTAGATTAATTCTAATTATTTACAAGATATATTCAAATTTACTATCAATACTAGAGTAACTATTCTAAAGATCAAAGGCGCAACCGCACCTCAAGGATCATTGGAGTAGCCATATGCAAAAACTCATCGAAGGTCTGCATCATTTCCAGCAGAGTGTGTTTGGGACCCAACAGGAGCTCTTTGAACGCCTATCTCAGGGGCAAAGTCCCGAGACGCTTTTCATCACTTGTTCAGATTCGAGGATCAATCCCAATCTCCTGACCCAGACTCAACCCGGGGATCTTTTCATTCTGCGAAATGCTGGAAACTTGATTCCGCCTTATAGTCCGATCGCAGGTGGTGAGGCCGCCACTATAGAATTTGCGGTTCAAGGTTTGAAGGTAAAGGACATCATTGTCTGTGGACACTCCCATTGCGGGGCTATGGATGGACTTCTTCATCCCGAAAGGACTAAAGACTTTCCTGCTCTAAACCGCTGGCTTGAACACGCTGAAGTCACCCGAAGGGTGGTGGCCGAGCTTTACCCATCTAAGACACCTGAAGCACTTCTGAATGTTGCCATTCAAGAAAACGTCCTTGCTCAGATGGAAAACCTCAGAACCCATCCCAGTGTTGCAACAGCCCTTGCTGCTGGACGTATCCGTATTCACGGCTGGGTCTACAAGATCGAGACCGGAGAAATATTTGGCTATCAACCCGAGAAACGACAGTTCATATCCATCGGCATTCAGGAAATGAAGGATGAGTCGCCCTCACGGCGCCTAATGGAGGGTGAAACCATATGATGAATCAAGAGATTAAAAAGACGATCCCATCGGAAAGCTTATCCGAATGGCATGAGCATGAGAGGGAATTGCGGCGCTCCATACGCGTCATGACGGCTATTCTGACTCGAGTCCTTGCCTCTCAGGGGGCGGGGTGGGCATCTGAACAGGCTGAACTTCTCCAAAGATCCTTTACGGCGCTCAAAAGAGACGGTAGCCCCACTCGGCTTAGAAAAATCAGGGAAATAATTGACGGAATGGCACCTGCGGAAATTAGCCAAGTCATCAGGGTATTCAATCAATATTTCAGTCTCTTAAACATCGTCGAGGAGTCCCTTTCGGTTCAGAAAAGACGATTGGCTGCTGAGAACTTTGGTGATTTTGGTCCAGGTTCATTTCATGACACGCTCATTCAGCTTAAGGATAAAGGTGGAAGTGGCGAGGAACTCCAGTTCCTCATGAACCAGCTTCTATATCAACCGGTCATGACTGCACACCCGACAGAGGCGAAAAGACGAACGGTCAAAGGAGCTTTAAGAAATATCTTTCTATCTCAAGAGCGGCTTTCCAAGGGAGGTAATAGAGTAGGAGTAAGAAAGGAGGCTCTGACGGACCTACAAAGGCAGATTCAGCTGTTTTGGAAAACGGATGAGGTTCGCGCCCAGAGCATGGGGGTAGGCGATGAGATTGATACCGGGCTCTACTATTTCCCACTTTCACTTTTTGACGCCATCACTAAGACATACCGTCACCTAGAAGAGTCCATTTTGGAAGTCTACGGTCCCTGTGTCGCAGAAGAGATCAGCGTTCCAAGCTTCATTCAATTTGGATCATGGATCGGAGGTGATCGGGATGG
>JBEIRQ010000056.1:0-8423 GCA_040375885.1 Methylococcus sp. | reverse complement strand
GCCCAGAGACTGATCGATCATCTATCAAACGCCAGAGGGGGGCACTATCAGATCCTTGGGATCTTCGATGACCGCCGAACTGAGCGCGATAGAGAAGATCATGACGCGTCAAAACATCACCCAAGGGTTCTCGGAAATACAGAGGATCTGATTGAACTCAGCAAGACCACCCCCCTTGATCGCATCATCATCGCGCTCCCGATTCGAAGTAATTCAAGGATTCATGACGTCATTCAGACCATGAGAGTGATCCCCGTTCAAATTGATATCTATCTCAGCCCGTTTAATAACGCGCATCATGATCTCGCCTACGAGCAACTCGGCCGGGCCGCCATGCTTCGAGTGGTTAGAACGCCCATCGGACCTTGGAGCTTGGTGGTCAAGCGGACGATGGACCTGGTTTTGACCAGCCTCGCGATCCCCTTCCTTGCCTTACTCTGCCTCCCGATCGCTTTGGCTATCAAAATTGAAAGCAAAGGCCCTCTTCTATATCACCAGATCCGCGGCGGCTATCAATCCCAGCGCTTCCGACTTTATAAGTTTAGGACGATGTTCCATAGTGATCTGGCCGGCAAGATGGTTCAGGTCACCGCCAACGACCCTCGCATCACCCCCGTTGGAAAATCCTTCGGCGATTCAGCCTTGATGAATTACCGCAACTCTTCAACGTCTTTATCGGGGATTTGTCCTTAGTCGGGCCAAGACCCCACGCCAGCGAAATGGATGAGGAATACCTCCAACAGCTGGACCAATACCTTGCTCGCTATCGGGTCAAACCGGGGCTAACGGGTTGGGCTCAGATCCATGGCCTCAGAGGCATCACCGATACCAAAGAAAAAATGAGAAAACGACTCCGCTACGACCTTTATTACATTGATCACTGGTCATTGGGGCTTGATCTTCTGATCATTTTGAGGACATTTCGTATCGTGATGAATGGCAGGAATGCCGTATGAACAGATCAACGACCAATCCATCTCAAAAACCTGACGCCTCAAGGTTCTTTCGTGGACTCCTCCTTCTCCTGCTGATGGCTCCCTTCTCGATCGCCCCCCTTTGGGCACAAACACCGTCGTTCTTAAGGGGGGTTAATTTGAGTCACTGGCTCACCTACGAAGGTCGTCAACCCATCACCCAAAGAGACATGACCATGATCAAAGCCCATGGCTTTGATCATATTCGGATCCCTTTTAACCCTCAAAATCTGGGCTGGACACTCGAGAGTGCCAAAGAACTTAAGCCTCTTCGCTTTGAGCGATTGGATGCGGCCATTCGACTTGGAATTGAGGCCGGGTTGAACGTCATTATCGACTTTCATCCCGAAGAAGCTCTGAAGCAGCAGATTGAAGAGGATCCTACCGTCCGCGGCAATTTTATTGCGGCTTGGGCCCAGATAGCCAAGCATTATGCGACTTGGCCAGACCAGCGCTTAGCCTTTGAACCATTAAATGAACCCCAATTCTGGGGCTCCGATGACCCCAAAGGCTGGATCTTACTTCGTGCCGAGATCCTCAAAAGCATTAGAAAGAACGATACAAAGCACCTCATTTTGATGTCCGGTTTTCATGGCGGCGGACTCGAAGGACTCCTTCAAACACCCCCCTTAGAGGATCCCCTCATTCTCTACACCTTCCATTATTACGACCCCCAATTGCTCACGCATCTCGGGGCCACCTGGGCGCCTTACAGCAGCAATGTGAACAGCCTGTTCTCAGGGCTTCGATACCCGAGCGACCAAAATAGGGATGAAAACATCCTCTTGAACGATGATGGAAATATCTATCGATATCTGGTAAACCGCGCTATTGATGACTATAAGGCTGAGGAGTGGGGCTACGCCCGCATTCTGAAAGATATTGAACGCGTCGCCACCTGGGCGGCAGCCCATCAGGTTTCGGTGATCTGCAATGAATTTGGGATTGCGAGATTTGCGGTTGAGCAAAAAACGCGTGCGGCCTGGCTCCATGACGTCAGCACCGCACTGGAGTCTCTAAAGATGGGTTGGACGGTCTGGGACTATGCCGATGTCTTTGGCATCAGCGCCCTCCTAAAAGATCAACGACTGACAGCCGATGGCGTTGAGGTTCCAATGAATGGCCAACCACCCCACCGACAATTCATTGAAGAAGATCTTACCGCCCTGATCAAACCCATACCGTCAGGAAAAGCCCTCCCTGCACAAAAGCTTGATCCTCAGCATCAATGAACCGGCGGCAGCCAAAAAAAGGGAGGCTTTGTGTTTAAATGGTTCATCGATGGTGAAAATTCCATCGGCTTGTCGGCAAGGTCCCCGTCCTTTCATTCCCCATTGCTTAGCGGCCGAAAAAAAAAGATCGACATGACCCCCCCATCAGCGACCCCTCAGAGCGCCGTTTCGAGAGAAGAAGCGATTACCCTTTTTAATCTCTTGAATCCAAACCTCATCCCGGGGGAAGGCAAGATCATTGAATTCATCTCAGCTAAAACGAGAGAAGGCACCTCAACGATCGCCCGAGCCCTCGCGCTGATCGCCATTGAATATAGCCCCCACCCCGTCTTGTTGATTGATTTTGCTGGAGGCCAAAACAGTCAGACTCATTTTTTTAGCCAACCCGATCAAGAGGCTCGCTATGGAAAACTGAGGCCCTTCAACGACTGGCGGATTGACCCAGCGGCCCTCTCGCATCCAACGCCAGGGGTTAAAACACCCGATCTAACCCTCATGCAGGTCGGCGATTCTTCATTGATCCTCGCCACCGTTCAAACGCATTCGGGAGAAAACATTCATCTTGGGGGTGCCCCCCGGTTCTGGACAGCCGCCAGAAAAGAAGCCGTATTAACCATTGTTGATGCCCCCGATGAGGCCACCTCTTATACCGGAATCGCTATCAGTGCGAATATGGACGCCGTGGTCCTCGTCGTCGCGGCCGAAATGACCCGATCACCGATTGTCCAGAACCTTGCAGATAAACTTGAGGCTCAAAATGCCCCCATTGCAGGCATCACCTTCAATAAAAGAAAGCTCTACATCCCTGATGGGGTTTATAAGTGGCTTGAGTTTTTATAATGAGGTCATGGCAGCATGAGCTTGGAGGACCAGGATCAAAGCTCAACGGCCGGACCATAGGGGGCGTCTTACTGGCACTCGCGATAGCACCCTCGATCGGATATCCAGACAGTCTTCAGCCACCGATCATTCCAGGTTATCTCATCACCCCCCGCTCGGAGGAAAGAGCCACTGAAGGCTCAGAACCGATGGGCCGACTCAATTCCGAGGCGGATGCACCCCAGAAAGATTCACATTCCTTTGAAGGCAGTGACTTTAATGAAGATCGACCGCCCCCTTATGTCATTCTCCTTGGCCGGAAGAACCGTGATCTCGCCAATCCTTCAAGATTCATTCAGCCAGACCAACAAAAAGATACCTGGCTTCGGTTTTATCCAAGAAATCTTGAGTACTTCCTAAAAGAAGGTGCCGTTTCGAAAAAATCTCCGGCCATCAAAGATCTGATTCTCCGTACGCTTGGCGCAAAGCCCTATAAACAATGGGATACTCTCCCAGGGAGCACCTACCCGATGCTGCAAGTTGAATCGTCAACCGGGCAACTACTCAATCGATTAGATGGGACCATTACAGGCCTTAGAGCATCGAGTGATGGCGCCCTTGACCTTTTTATTGGTGATGATGGCGAAATCGCACTCCGTCATACTCCCATGGAACTCAAGATCATCACCCTAGAGGGCGATTACAGAATCACCGTTAGACGAAATGACCTTAACAGTCGGTGGCTGGATTAAAGGGTCCTCTGTCGCATCACCCGCATGAAGGATACCCCCATGAGAACTCCCATCCAGACCGTTCTGACGCTCCTGATATCGGCTTTCCTTTTAACCGGCTGCCCTCACCTCGAACCGGTTGAAAGCCAGCGAGAAGCCTTTGAGACCTGGAATGAGGCCCAATCGGGGTATCGCTTCTTACCAGGAGACGAACTCGACATCAAACTCCTCTATAACCCTGAATTCAGCGATCGCGTCATCGTAGCGCCCAATGGAAAGATTTATCTTGACCTTGTAGGCGCCGTTGATGTGCTTGAAAAACGGCCTGAAGAGGTCGCAGAAGAGGTACAGCGCCTGTTTTCTCGTGATTTAAAACACCCCGAGGTCACCGTATCCCCAAGGCAGTTCGGCTCTCAGGTCATCTACGTCGCAGGCGAAGTTGTCAAACCTGGGATGATGAAGCTCGCTTACGGCATGAGTGTCTTGCAGGGAGTTCTTGAGGCGGGTGGCCTTCTCGATACGGCAAACCTTGATGAGATCATTCTCTTAAGAAGGACACCTAAGAACACCGCGATGCTCAGAACCGTCAAGCTTCGAGAAATTCTGGAAGGAAAAGGGGCGAAAGAAGATGTCCGCCTCCAGCGGTTTGATATCGTCTTCGTCCCAAGGTCCGATATCGCGCAAGCCGACCTTCATGCCTCACAGTACGTCGACAAATTGATTCCGGTCCAGCGCTCCGCCTTCGTCGGTTATTATCCAGGACTCAAGTAACGTCTTTTATGGCATCGTCTCAAGCGGCACCCGAAGACAGCGCCCTCCTGCGCTGACCCGGTTTTTTGAGTAACAGGCTTCACCAAAGGAGCAATCCACTGAGAAGGCGCAGGGTCTTGAACCGGAAACCTTACTTTGACCCTTCTCCTCAGAAGATATTTCTGGAAGCCCCTCAAGAGGTGCCTCGTGGAGAGTACACACCCCGCCCCCCTCAGCCTCCACCTTAAAGATGCAGTGGCCTATCTGGCAGGCGTCATCGCTGTCACAGCCGAGATCCTCCGCCTGAAGGCGACCCCCTGTCAGGATTAAAAAGATGAGGAGGGCGCTCATCGCCAAGGTACCCCTTGGATTTAGAACATCGACCCTATTCACCTGAGCCATGCCGGCCAACCTCCTCTTTACGCCGCCGTTGAGAGGGTTCATAGCCGAGCATCCTTGCAAACTCCAACGTCATGGATCGGTTTCGTCCAACGGTATCAAGGGGAAGCGGATAAAACCATCGGAGCAAGCGCTTTAAGACACCCTGCGGCAAACCCTTAAGCGCGCGATTCACCCGATTGGTGACCACCAACAGTTTGCCATCGGGCCTCTCTTCCCAAGCCACCAGGGTGTCCTCAAAGCCATAACGCTTGGAGAGGGTAAAAGGATCCTGACTGTTAAAGCAGGCGAGCATCCTGATCTTAAGATCAAGCTCTTTTGGGGTCATCTCGAGCCGGTAGAGGGGGCGGCCATCGATCCCATCAGGAGACCCCCGATACTGGATGAGACCAAACAACCAACGCGCACATAAGGTGATGACCTTCTGGGGCGTGTATTTGAGAGAAAGGAAAGGGCTATATTCAGGCGCCTCATAAACCGATACGCCCGCCTTTGGGAGAAGATGTTTTGAGACCACATGGTTCATTAGATCATGCTCGATATGGCCCCCTTCAAAGAGCGGCATCACGATCATCGTCGGCTTGAATTGATCGATCACTCTCGCGAGACTTTCTTTAGCCTCCTTCTGATCCTCATCATGCAGGCCCTTCTCCTTTGAGAAAAGATGGAGATGGTCGATGGACTCGGGGCCGACACCGATCAAACTCCAGGCCTGAATCGCCTCCTGTTGCCGAAGCAGGGCCGTTTCTTGAGAGTCATCTTGAACCCCATAGACAATCCGAATTGCCCCTTGAAGCTTCGCCGTCTTTATAGCGAGGCCACCGGCCATAATCACGCAATCATCTTGATGGGGTGCCAGAATCAAAAGCCTTGTGGTCCTTTGAAGATGGAAGGGTCGACGCCCTTTTTGGAGCCTCAGGAGAGCATCCGCGACGAGAACCGACAGGCCTAGATAAAAAAGAAAAGGTATCCGCCACCATGAAGACCCCGGTCCTACATCCTGATGGAACGACAAAAAAACCATGAGGCCACTCACTCCTAGGAGGCTCAGAAGAACAGCGACGGGGTCCTGGGTAACCCAGAGGAAAGGAAGCCCAGAGGCCTTGCCCTTAGGCCCACTCATGATCCCTCCCCCAGCAAAATGTACTGCCGAATTCGGGAGGCCAGTTGGGCTGCATGCTCATCCAAGAAACCACCGCCGCCGCCAGAGCTTAATGACGCCATGGCCTTCGTCATTGCCCCTTCAAAGTCATGTTCCGTCATGGCAACGAAGAGACCATCCCGCTGACAAAGCCATTCCAAATCATCACATTGATGATCACTGGTGTGTTCATGATTGGCCACCCGCCGCGGCATCAATACCAGGGATTTGCCTAATTCGAGCGCACTAATGATGGTCCCCATTCCGACATGGGCGACGATGATTTCAGCGGCCTCAAGCGCCGCTCTAAAATCAGCCGGCGACATCGACCGGGTATAACGGAGATGGCTTGGTTCAAAATCTCCAGATCCAATCTGAGCAAAGACGTCAACCGATGGATGGGCCTTCGCCCAAGCATCCACCGTTTGAATCAAACGGTCAAAGGGTTGATTGGAGCCTACCGTGACAAAGATCAAAGGATACTCCCCCAATAATCAGGGCCCTTAGGTTTGCTTAAGGCCGGCCACTGGGTCAGCCAGACAGAGGCGAAGGGTCGTGCAAGGCGCCCTGACAATGACATTGTCTTAGAGTTTGCAAGACTATCGATCCAGAGGGTTCTTGCCCCCATCAAGCGCCCGAGGATCAGTGCCATCAACCCTGGGGCGGCCCCGGTGGTGATGACCACATCAGGCTTTTCCCGCCAAAGAATAGGCATGAGTTCAAACAGCAGTCTTAAAAATTTCAAGCGATCCCATCGATTAACATCTTGAATCAAATAAAACCGGCTCCCCTCGACATCGCCGCTATAGGCTGCATTCACCGTAGAAAAAGCCATATCCATTCCTTCGAAGGCAGATCTAAGATGCATTAACTGGACCCAATGCCCGCCCGCCGAACAGACCGCTAACACCTTGATGGGGGTTTTTCGAGTCGCCAAAGGCCCGTTCGTGCATTCTTCAAGGACCTCTCGATAAAGGCTCTCGATCATGGGAAGGATCTGATTCTTGGTGAAATGCTGCCGAATCAAAGATCGTGCGGCACGACCCATCAGGATTCGAAGCGTGGGATCCCCCTGAAGTCGAAGTAATTCAATCAACAACGCCTTCCGATCACCTGCAGCAATCAAGAGGCCATCGACACCGTGGGTGATCACTTCTGGAATCCCGCCGACCCGGGTCGCAATCACAGGAAGTCCAAGTGCCATGGCCTCAAGAATCGCCATCGGCATCCCTTCGTGATAAGACGGCAAGACGAGACAATCAGCCTGCCCCAGAAGAAGGATCTTTTGGTCATCATTGACCCACCCTAAAAATTCAACCGATCCCCTAAGCCCCAGCGTCTCGACTAACGCTTGAAGCCTTTGATCATCACCCGTTCCGGCCAGTAATAGCCGAGCCTCAGGAGAAACCTTCTGAAGAGATTTAAAAGCATGAAGGAGATCAGAAATTCCTTTGCGCTCAATCAGCGCCCCTAGAAAAAGGACCGTAAAAGCCTTTGATGGATGTTGCTTCTGTGGGATCTCTTTCAAGGGAACATAGTTCGGGATCACCACCACCTTCGCCTTCGGCGCAATCGATCCTAGCCAGTGTCTCAAGGCTTTTGAGAGAACGATCACCCCCTCCGCCCGCTCCAAGGTCCTTTGGATACATCGCTGACGATAGGGACCTAAGGATTCATAAAAAACCTGAAACTCCGAGCCATGGAGATGGAGAATGGCGGGCACGCCAAACCACCCAGCCATCGCCATAAGCGCCGATTTTCGCCAGAAGCTTCCCCTCATGGCGAGGTGGACGTGCAAAAAGGAGACCCGCTGCTGAAGCAACAAGACCAAAAGCTTCAAGCCCGCTTGAAAGGCCATCCAAAGACGGAAGAAGAGCGTCCCCTGATCGTGGGTCCAAAGCGATTGGAATCCCCAACGATCGATCAAGCCATCGCGGCGATAGCCCTCAACCACCTCCAAGATTCCTCCTGGTTGATGGGTCGAGAGCATGAGAGGTGTCCGTTTCATCACTGATCAGATGGGGCTTTGAGAGGGTCCCAGGGGGTATAGAATCGACGATTCCATAACGAGAACTGCCACAACTCATAACAGCCAATGACCCGGTTCTTAAGGGGGAGAGGGAGTTTCTGGACGATCCCCTTGAGGATCTCAAAGAGCCAGCGCCTCGAACCCAAGGCGGCGACTTCAGGTTTTTTGGGGGGGTTTAAGGCGTCTTCATAGATCATCCGATAGCGAGATTGAATCGGATATTCTAAGAATGGGGCAACCGCACTGATCCGGGTCGCTTCAACCATCATCGTGATAGGGCTTTTTGAAAAAAGGCAGATCGGTCTTTTGACCTCCAACGCATCGGTCACCCGATAACACTGTCGGCTT
>JBEIRQ010000211.1:0-3434 GCA_040375885.1 Methylococcus sp. | reverse complement strand
CTCGGTTGGAGTACCGGAAGCGATCATCGACGCTGAAGATGCGGCACAACTGGTTCTTTATATGGCAAAGTTGGCTGAAGCTGAGGGGACCTTTGGTGTCGGGGGCGCCATCATCGATAACCGAACGGGGAAGGTTATCAAGGCTATGCATAACCGTGTCCTACAGATCGTTGAGGTGGGTGAATATGCTGGCAAGCCTTATACGTTTGATCCAACAGCACACGGGGAACGCCAATTGGTGTCCTGGTATTTCGAAAATGCCAAGCGGCTCAAGCTTCCTCCGCCTTCGCAATTGACGGTAGTGTCTTCTTTAGACCCCTGTGCGATGTGCGCAGGATCCCTAATTACAGCAGGCTTTAATGTTGGTGTTGTGGCTTATGATTATTATGCCGGCATTAATTACGACAAGTCATTCGATTTTAAAGGTCTGCCTCCTCTGACTAGACGAACCCTCAAGAACCATTTTGGCTATTACGCGGTTTCAGCTGAGCGTGAGTATGTGGGAAATCACAGGTCAGCCTTCTCGGACACTTCTGTTACCTTAAAGACGGCCAATGACTGTCTTGAAATCTTTGCGCAAAGTGCAGATAAGATCCGAGAAATTAGCCAGGGTTCAGGCTTGCCCCCCGATCAGATGCAGGATCCAGCGTATTTTAGCTCCGGGACCCAGTTCATTCAGCAGCTCAAGACTAATCTGCCAGAAGCGTTCAGTTTGAAGCTGAAAGATTACAGAAGGCCGGATAGAGATCTCTATAACTACCTGAGATGGCTGAAATCCCGCACTTTAAGAGCAACCAATGCAGTGGCCTTTATAGACCCTTTTGGTAATCTCATTGCCGCGTCTGCGGATACCTTTGATATTAGCCCGATTAGTACGGCTTTCATGAACGTCGTGCAGCGTTATTCATTGACGCGTTTCAATCTAATCAATAATCAACAAACTACTCATCTGGCAAAGCTGGGCATGACAGCCCCAAAATATGGGACATTTGTCTTTTTAAGGGCACCAACGCCTGATGAAACCACAACCCTCAAGGATTTAGGTGCCTATGGATCCACTATGGAAGGACCTATTCCCGTGACTAACCCAAGCAATTTCCTGTATTTCAGAAATCCACAAGGCGGTAGCGTTAATGGTTTGCTTCGTGAAATTTCAGGGCTTCCGCCGTTCTATAACCAGTTAGTCAAGATATCACCCCAGCGTTCAATGTCTTGAGTTAATTATAATTCATTAAGTAATTATCTAGACATCTCTGGGGCGTCTATGTCGACTAATTACTGAGCATTTTAATTCGCTCGATTGATGGCGGCGAAACAGGGCTATTCGCTCGCATGTAGATTTTCAATGCATCCAGATCGATTCCCCCACCAATCAGGTTCTTCCCGCCTTTGAATGCCGTGAAGGAGTCTCCACCAGCAGCCAAGAAATCACCAACGGTCACTTGATAGATTTTAGCCAGATCGAGCAACACACCATTCAATCGGATGTTTTGGATTCGGCGTCCTTGAGCTGCGACCGATAAATAATCGAAGCTGAAACCAGCAGAAACACCCAAAATCAGTTGAGGTCTTGACCTTGAGGGGTCGTACTGCTGCTCCAGGGCCTGACGAATCTGGTCTCCCGTCAGGGAGATGGTCACTATCGTATCTCCAAAGGGGAGGACTTCATAAAGATCCGAGTAGGTAATTCGACCAGCCACTTGATTCCCCGAAGCAGGTAACCATGTCAAATTGGAACGGAGCCCGCCCTGATTGATGAAGGCGATCTGGGCATTGTTGGGTGGCTTGGACGTCGCTGCAAGCATCGAATCAGCGACTAGGTTAGCCAATGAAGAAGGGTAAGTGCGTCATGAAGTTGGTCCTGTTGAGCCGTAGGCATCTGTGATCAAATCCTCAGCCTTACAGTTCCAAGGCATGAGATGTTCAAAGTTCCCGCTTTTGCTAGCTTCCGGCAGACCGCGCATCAATTTCAAAAGCCAGGTGTAGGGTTCAAGCCCATTGGCCTTGGCCGTTTCCACCATGGAGTAAAGGCGCGCACTGGCCTCGGCACCGGCCGGGGTGTCAGAAAAGAGCCATGCACGGCGTCCGATCGCAAACGGTCGAATGGCCCTCTCGGTCTCGTTGTTGTCGATGGGCAGATGGCCTGCTTCAATGTAGCGGATCAGTCGCGGCCAAAGTTTGTCCATATAGGCCATGGCCTTGCCCAAAGCACTTTTCGGTGCCGTCACCGGGATGTTCGCATCGAGCCACTTTCGGATGGTCTCCAGAATGGGCTTGCTGATGTTCTGCCGCAACTGGAAGCGCTCTTCGCTCGTCAGTTGAGATTCCTTTTCGACCTTATAGAGCTTGGCGATCATCTTCACCATCTCATTCGCACGCCCCTCCTTTTCTTTGGGCTGCAGCTTGATCGCATCGACGAAGCCACGGCGCGCATGGACCCAGCACGCAAGCAATGTGACGTCGGGCCGATGGCCGACTTCGTCATAGGCGCCATAGCCATCGCACATCAGGAAGCCCTGCCAGTCCTTCAGCAGATCGATGGGAACCGCCTTGCCGCGACTTGGGGCATAGTGATAGAGAATCACGGGGCGCTCTGGTGGACCGCCTTTTCTAACCCACATGTAGCTTTTGGTGCTGGGACTTCGGTCCTTTTCCTTCAATACCTGAACGGGTGTCTCATCGATTTGAAGCACAGGGTGCTGGATCAGCACCTGGTTCATAGCGTCCTCGAGAGGCTTGAGCTTCTCGGCCGTCTGGATCATCCAGCGCGCCAGGGTAACGCGGGGCACGACGGCTCCGGCTCGACCCAGGATGTACTCCATTCGGGCCAACGGGAGTCCATCCACGTATTTGGCCGTGATCAGCATGGCCAGAAGGTCGTTACTGGCGTTGCTTTTGGGCAAGACCTGCGGTGGGCGATCTGCGATGACCGGCGCATGTTCGCGTGTTGGGCAGCCGTAACGCTTGCGGTGATATTGCAGCGCCTGGATCTTCATTGGGATGATCGTGAGTTGTTCGCTGATATCTTCCCCGATCTCAACCATCGTCTTCCCGCAGCATGAGCAGACCCGCTGGCTCTCTGGTACGTCGATGACGATCTCAACGCGGGTGATGTGAGGAGGAATCGGATTGCGTTTACCACGTGCGCGAGGCGTAGATCGGCTGGCCTTTTGACTACCTTCAGAGGCCTGCGCATCCGCTGTCGAAATCAGCGCCTGATCGTGTTCGGCCGTAGAGTCTTCGGCCGTCTGCTCGATCTCGTCAAACTGAAGGCTGAGCTGCCCAGGGTGGGCTTCGCTGCTTCGGCCGAACAGACGTTGGCGTGAGAGGCGAATTTGTTCGTAGATCGACTGAATATGCTCTTGGTAGGCGGCGCGGGCTATAACCTCCGGTGGCTATTGAGAGCGATCCTTGCTGGAGTCATTGACCCTTCT
>JBEIRQ010000139.1:0-4949 GCA_040375885.1 Methylococcus sp. | reverse complement strand
TGATTCTTCTTACGGTGAGGTGATCTTAACCTTCAACCCGACAAAAATGGTGATTTGGCCGAGCGAGCTTCTCGGAAAGGTGATCATGTTCATCCGGTCCTGAAATCCATATCGTGAGGGCGCTCTTTTCTAGAAAGTCAGCCATCGCAGGGTCAATTACGCCGTCATCGATGAGGGAATCGACCGATCGAGAGCTTTCTGAAAGGTGGATCGATTTGACTAAGAGTAAGGCTTTCGCGCCAAGGCGTTGTGCTAACCAGACCGAGAGACTGTCAGAGGTCACCCGCCAAGAGGCTTCGACAGAAGGCCCTTGAAGCTCATCAGGATCAGGGAGCCAGCATCGCGCTGATGGATGGCGAGGCAACTCTTGAAGCAGGGTCTCCGTTGAAGCCAGCGTTAGCCCCGATTCGATGCCGCTCAGCATCAGTGCGTATTGGCGCATGGCGAGGATAGCCATGCGATGGGCTAAGGTGTCATCGAAATGCCATTGCGCCTGCGAGCTTCTGACCGCATCGGCAAATAGGCCGCCACCCGGGACGATGACGACCGGCACGGGTCTTAGCGCACGGAGCCAATCACCTAGGACATTCTGCGACCATAGGCTGCCACCGAGCTTAACAATGAAGGGCAAGGACATCGTGTCGTTCCTGTCTTAAGGCTTCAATCAGTCTCAGCATGGCGGAGGCTTTGTGATAACACTCCTGATATTCCGAAGGACCGGATGAATCGGCGACGATGCCTCCTCCTGCCCAAAATCTTAGGCAGTGATCCGAGTGAACCAAGGTTCTAATCGCAATATTGCTGTCCATATTGCCATCAAAACCGATGTAGGCAATGCTGCCACAGTAGATCCCTCGGCGCTGCGGCTCAAGTTCTTCAATGATCTCCATGGCCCTTATTTTTGGGGCGCCGGTGATCGATCCCCCGGGAAAACAACTTTTCAGGAGATCGATGGCATCATCCTCTTCTCGGAGTTTGCCGCGGACCGTGCTGACCATGTGATGCACGGTGGCATAGCTCTCGATTTCAAACAAATGCGGCACATGGACGGATCCGGGCGCACAATTTTTGCCGATGTCGTTTCTAAGGAGATCGACGATCATGAGATTTTCGCTACGATCTTTCGGACTGTCCCTTAATTCAAGGACTTGCCTCGCATCGCCGATGACGTCATGAAGCCTTGGGCGGGTTCCTTTGATGGGTTTAGTCTCGACGAGATCGCCTGACACCCTGATGAACCGCTCAGGCGATGAAGACAGGACTTCTAGCCCGGGATAATTAAGAAACGCGCCAAAAGGAGCGGGGTTGAACGTTCGTAGCTGCTGATAGGCGGTCCATGAGTGGCCTTGGGTGGGCGCCGAAAACCGCAAGGCGAGATTGACCTGATAGCAGTCCCCGGCCTTTATGTACTGTTGTATTCGCCCAAAGGCTTCTAGATAGGCGACTTCCTTGAGATTGGCCTTAGGCTCCTCAAGAACCTCAAAATCCCCCATTTGCCAGCCCAGCATTTGGATTTGGCTGAAGCTCTTTAAGAGATGTGGCCAGCGATTCAGGAGCCCGGCGGATGCTGTTTTTCCAACTAGCCGCGTTCGCCGCTCATGGTGATCGACCACCAAAGCCCAATCATAAATACCCATCATCATATCTGGAATGCCCTCGGCATCTTCAGAAACCACGGGCAGTCGCTCCAGGCGTCTTGCAAGGTCATAGCCAATGAAGCCCAATGCCCCGCCACAGAATGGGAGACCTTCTGTCGGTTCGATGATCTCACCCAACGCGGCCCTCAGTAGCGAGAAGGGGTCCTCTAGAGAGAGAACGACACCGGTTTCATCCCGGATTTCTGTAATAGACCCCTGGGTCACCAGGGTTTTGATGGGATCGGCAGCGATGATGTCATAACGTCCCTGTCGACTATGCGGAAAGCCGCTGTCAAGGAACACCGACCAAGGTCGGTCGGCAAACGGGATGAAGAGGGCGGCGCTGTCTTCAAAATAAGGGAGCTCCTGGATCTTTAGATTCATGGGGCGTTTAGGGTGTCATCAAATCCCAGAAAGGCCACGGCGGCGGCAGGCGCCACATCGCTGATGGCGAAACCAGCAGATGCGGGGCTGCCCTTAAAGAGTTCGCCGAAATCTGTGTAGGGGCGCTGAAGCCTAAGGGCTAAATCTTTGACCAGGAACCGCCCGATACCCGCCCCAATGAGGGGGGCACTGTCATCGAGGTATCCCAAGGATAACTGAATCTCTACCCCTGATCTCAGTTGTTGAATGTGTTGCTCTCGAAGATAGGCCGCCAGTTGGAAGACCGTCTTCGTTCCAAGCTCCTCAGCGTCAAAGCCAAATTGTCGAGCCAGCCTCAGGTGACTGCCCGCTGGCGATTTGGGTCCGTGATCAGCCGAAGGGTATTGATCGGCCGCTTCTTGAAGCTCACCGGTCAATCGATAAACATCCGAGCTGGTGGCGAAGACCTCCGCCATTACGGGTGCCCACTGGCCCCTGAGGGGTGCGGCTTTGGCCATCATCATCACGGGCGTTCTGACGATCCCGGTATACATCAGTTCCTGTTGATGGAGGCGTTCGCTGTCCGTGTAACCCCTAAAGCAGGGTTGATGGTTTGCAATCACAAGGAGGTCGGTCGTGGTACTTCCAACATCCATGAATAGACCATGAGAGAGGCGTCCTGCAACACTCCAGCCGCTGGCTAACCAGTTAGCCGAAGCAATCCGTCCGGCGATCTCAGCTGAAACATCAGCGGCCGGGATAGGGGCCTTATCGCCCGTGAAAAGATGAACGGATTTTAAACCAAACCGCCGAGTGACGACCTCGGTGATCGCTAAAACACCTTCCGTCCGAGATTTAAACGCATCGGTCAGCTCACCGGTCATGGTGATCACATGACGGGATCTGGAAAAAGAGGGTACACGCTCCAAAATCCGATCAAAGGCCGCCTCGAGCTCCATAAGACCCTGCCACAGAGGACATGCCGTCTGTTCCACAGCAACCACCTGGCCATCGACCAGGGCGACCGCCTTGAGGTGGGCCCCGCCGATATCCCATCCAATGATGGCATGATGGCTGATCTCAGAGTGCAAGGTGGTAGGGTCCTATGGAGTCCGTGGGCGCAGCTGGAAGATGTCCGGTTTCAAGAAGCTCTATGATCCATAAGGCGGGGTTATGGCCTAGGGCCTGATGAAGGCCGACATAGGCGGTGGTCAGCCGAGGGTTGATTTCAAGCACCAAGAGACCTTCCTGATGCTCTACCAAATCAATGCCGATGTAACCCCAAAGGCCTGGAAAGGTGGCCGCGATGCCTTGAACGAGAGCGGCGCATCGCCCATCGGTGTCCGCCCTCGCATTCACCATAAGACCTTTAAGCCTGAATCCCTTATTCACCTGATCGATCTCCTGAAGGTTACAGCTTATCAGGACTCCCTGACCCCCCGCAAAAATCGCCGAAAGACTCAGAAAGCTGCCACAGATGAAAGGTTGCGCGACCTTTTCCTGACCCAAGCACCAGTTCGAGCAGATAAGCTGCCAGTCTTTAAGGGTCTGAATGAGATGAATGCCTTCACAGCCAGCACCATCCTCCGGCTTGATGACAAACGGCATAGGCAGAGGGGGTCTCGGTGAAGGGCCTTTTAGGGGATGCGAGGCAACGCAGGCAATGCCGTTCTTTGAGAGCCGACTAAAGGCCGCATACTTCCCGGCAGAGCGTTGAATCCAGAGGGCCGGACTTGCGATCAGTTGCTTGCCCTGTTGCACCACCATCTCGCAAATCTTCTCGAGAACGCCATGAGATTCAGGAGCAATAGGCCACACCGCATCCGCATGCTGGATCGCCTCTTCAAGGTCTTCAAACGGATGAGAGCCTTTGATCGGGAGCCATTGGATACCGCCTTGATCCACTTGAAGAGGGGGTAAGGCCTCATGCCGGAGGACTTGAAGCTCAACGGTTCTGATCTCCTTAAGATCCAGGATCAGCGCCTTAATCATCTCATTGCCTTCCTTGAGAAGGGAGGGCGAGAGGCTTCTCAGGTCGCCACCGGCGGTAAGATGTTCATAGATTAAAATCTTCATCGATCATCCCTCTTGAAGTCAAACGAGCCCTCGCCATGGAACTGATTCCTGTGATAGACCTTATGCAAGGTGTCGTGGTTCATGCCAGAGGCGGTCAACGGGATCAGTATCGGCCGATTGAAACGCCCCTCAGTCTTGATGCGAGCCCTTTAAGGGTCATCGATGGCCTCCTCACGCTCGCGCCCTTCAAAACGGTGTATATCGCAGATCTCGATGCGCTGATGGGGCGAGAGCCACAATGGCGTGTGATCAACCAATTGATGGCGGTTTTCCCCGAGACTCTTTTTTGGCTGGATGCGGCCGGAATTAACGCTCCTTGGCGGGGGATCCAGCGTCTCGTAAGCGTCGTGGCCAGTGAATCGCTCGAACCTGATTTTGAGGAACGACTCTCGCCGTGGCCCAAAGAAAGCATCTTGTCTCTTGATTTTATGGGCCCTCACTTTAAGGGTCCCCCTGGGTTGCTGGTCTCGGATCGTTGCTGGCCTTGCCGGGTGATTCTGATGAATCTTGCCCGCGTGGGTTGTGGTGAAGGGCCCCATCAGGCCCAGCTTAGACACTTCAAGGCAGAGTTTCCGGGTCACGATTATTTTATTGCGGGCGGAGTGAGACATGAAGGCGACCTCTTTGATCTTAAAGCGGCCGGTGCCAAAGGGGTTCTTTTGGCCAGTGCTCTTCATGATGGGAGGATTGGGCGATCGAGTCTTTCAATCATGCTCCCCTCATGATGGGAGGTCCTTCAGCGATTGCTTAGGATAAAAAAAAGCCGCCCCAGGGGGCGGCTTTTTTTATCCTAAGCAATCGCTGAAGGACCTCCCATCATGAGGGGAGCCGGATTGAAAGACTCGCGGGCCCAATCCTCCCAGAATGAAGAGC
>JBEIRQ010000088.1:0-6763 GCA_040375885.1 Methylococcus sp. | reverse complement strand
GAACTCCCCATCACGTCCAACGCGGCCGATACCGTGGTTCAGGCTCGGACTGAGATCCACCGCATTCTGGCAGGGGATGACGACCGTCTGTTGGTGATTATCGGTCCTTGCTCCATCCATGATCCAGAGGCCGCTGTTGAATATGCCCAGCGCCTTCATGGTGCGAAGCAACGCTTTGCCGATGACCTAGTCATTGTTATGCGGGTTTATTTTGAAAAGCCGAGGACGACGGTAGGTTGGAAAGGGCTCATCAATGACCCAGAGCTTGATGAGAGCTTCAATATCAATCAAGGTCTTAGAACCGCCCGGCGCCTTTTAAGGGATCTCAATGAGCTCGGCGTGCCTGCTGCAACGGAGTATCTCGATGTGATTTCGCCGCAGTACGTCTCTGATCTGATTGCTTGGGGCGCCATCGGTGCAAGAACCACCGAAAGTCAGGTGCATCGGGAATTAGCCTCCGGACTTTCCTGCCCCGTGGGATTCAAGAATGCAACGGATGGGGGGGTGCAGGTGGCCCTTGATGCGATCCATGCGGCGGGCCGTCCCCACCACTTTCTTTCGCTCACAAAGTCAGGTCATTCCGCCATCTTCTCAACCACGGGCAATCAGGATTGCCATGTGATTCTAAGGGGTGGTAATGACCGTCCAAACTATGATGCGATTAGCGTGCAGCATGTCGCCGATGCGCTAGAGAAAGCCGGTCTCCCATCCCGGATCATGATCGATTTCAGCCATGCCAATAGCCTCAAGCAATATCATCGTCAAATGCAGGTGAGTGAGGAGGTCGGTGACCAGATCGCAGGCGGGGACCTTCGGATCTTTGGCGTGATGGTCGAAAGCCATCTTCAAGCGGGCAATCAGAAGCTTGAGGCCGGCAAGCCCCTGACCTATGGCCAGAGCATCACCGATGCCTGTCTTGGCTGGGAGGATAGCGAAGCCTTGCTCGAGCAACTCGCAGGAGCGGTAAGGGCCCGCCGAAGTGTGGTCTAAGCCTTTTCGCCTGGCTGCACAATTTCCTACTAATCTACTGTACAATTTTTGAAGGATCTCCCGCCTGTTAGGCCGTCAGCGAAGGCCCGGGAGGCTCCACTTATAATTTTCATCGAACCGGAGAAAGTGAATGAGCGTACTGGTTGGAAAAAAAGCCCCTGATTTCAAAGCCGCCGCAGTACTGGGTTGCGGCAGCATCATTGATGATTATTCGTTCTCTGAGCGGACCCAAGGTAAGACCACCGCGGTCCTCTTTTACCCCTTGGATTTCACCTTTGTATGTCCGACCGAACTGGTCGCGCTGGATCATCGCCTCGACGAATTGAAAAGCCGTGGTGTTGAAGTCATGGTGGTCTCGGTTGACTCTCAGTTTACCCATGCCGCATGGCGTAATACCCCTCTTGAAAAGGGCGGTATCGGTCCGGTTCGTTACACCATGATCGCTGATGTGAGCCATGCCATCACCAAGGCCTATGACGTCGAAGTCGAAGGCGCAGCCATTGCTTATCGGGGAACCTTCCTGATCGATAAAAATGGCGTGGTCCGTCACCAGGTGGTCAATGATCTTCCCCTGGGCCGTAACATGGACGAACTCATTCGCATGGTGGATGCCCTTCAGTTCTTTGAGGAGCACGGTGAAGTGTGTCCTGCGGGCTGGAACAAGGGGAACAAGGGCATGAAGGCCGATGCTGCTGGCGTCGCTTCATACCTTCAGGAAAACGCCGCTGATCTTTGATCAGGGTGACAGAGAAACGCCTGGAGATCCCAGGCGTTGATCAATTAAAAGGCGAACTTCGGTTCGCCTTTTTTAATAGGGTCGCATTAGGTTAAAGCGCTTTTGGTCCGCCGAAGCACCAAAAAATAGACCAGTCCAGCAATGGCTGCACCCACGAAAACGGATGAAAATCCGAGCAGTGAGGCCATGCCAGTCGCGTTTTGGGCATGTAGTTGATTCATCATGGGCTTTGCGATCATCAAACTCCAGATGAAGTTCGGTACATAAAACGCAATGGCTCCACCGATCGCCCACTGGATACCCGGAAGATCCCGAGATTCAGCGGAACGGTAAAACCAGAATGCAATCACAATGGCGGTCAGTCCACCGAACATAAAGTCACCCCTTTCTTGTTATTTTTAAGGATTCAACAATGCCCCTTGAGGGAGCTTTCTCAATGACCTTTATTTTTGATGGAAGTTCAGGGCTTTGCTGGGAGTGTTGATCCTTTGAAGTAGAGGTAGAAAGGGACACCGAGTAACAGAAGGGCGAGTCCTAGGAGACTTTCTTCTGGACGTCTTAAGGCAATGCTGCAGCAAAAGAGGAAGGCCACCAGGCTGAAGATGAGGGGAATATAGGGATAGCCCACCGTCAGGTAAGGTCGTGGCAGTTCTGGATGGCGAATCCGAAGGACGATGACTGCGATGGATGTCAGTCCATAGAACCCCCAGGTTCCAAGGAGCGCGTAGTCAAGGACCCGCTCAAAGGCGACCTTGTCGTGGCCCAAGATTAAGATTAAGAGGGTGGCGAGAAGGGCTTGCAGCAACAAGGCGCGGATGGGTGTTTTAAACCGAGGGTGAAGTCGATTGAGTCCCCGGTACAAGAGGCCATCGTCGGCCATGGCATAGAAAATTCTGGCCCCCGCGAGAATGGCACCATTCAACGCCGCGAGGGTTGAGAGGATGGCGGCAAGGGTCAACGCCTTTCCGCCATTCTCTCCGAGAAGGCGAATGGCAACTTCCTGAGCCACGCCTTGGGTTTTTTGAACCTCTTCCAGAGGAAGGATCAGAAAATAGGCGAGGTTCGTGAGAATGTAGATGGCCGCCACCCCGAGAATCCCAATAATCAGCACCCGAGGAATGGTTTTGTGGGGCTGACGTATTTCACCGCTGACCATGGTGAGATTGTTCCAGCCATCATAGGCCCAAAGTGCTGCCGCAAGAGCAGCGCCGTAACCGATGAAGGTCCCTCTGGTTGGCGATTCGGTCGTAGCCGTTGACGTTGCTGTGAAATGATCCCAGGATCCCTCTCCCGAGGTAAAGGCGATCCCGATCAGGCTAAGGATGGCGCCAAGCTTTAAGGCGGTCAGCAGAGCCTGAAGGGCGCCTCCACGGCCAACTCCAAAGACATTGATGAACGTCATCAGGGCAATCCAGCCGATGGCGACGACCTGCATGCCGGATACCTTGAAGCCTTCGACGGTGAGGATATCTGCGGTGAGGGGGGGGTAGAGGTGACTCAGAAAAAGGCTTGCCGCAAGCCCGATAGCGGCAATGGATCCTGTCTTTCCGATCACAATCTGTTGCCAGCCAAAGAGGAAGCCCCAAAGGGGGCCATAGGCCTTCCTCAAAAAGACGTATTCACCGCCCGCGGCGGGGAGGCTCGAGCCTAGTTCGGCGTAGGTGAAGGCGCCACAGAGCGATAGGATGGCGCCGAATAGCCACACCAAGAAGACCCCCGCCACCGATCCAGTTTCTCTGGCCATCGTCGAAGGCACCAGAAAGATCCCTGTGCCAATGACAGTCCCAGCGAGAAGCGCGCCTGCGGTCAATGGTCCCAGAGCTCTTTCGAGTTGCAGTGGAGCTGGGTGGCTGGTGTCTTGTTGTGGGGGCATTGATTTTGGCAGGAAGAGGGGGGGCGATTACCAGAGTTTGATTTTTCGTTGGCGGTAGTTTTGAGGCCACCGAGGCTCCTCATCAGAATGCGCCTGAATATCGATGCTTTCAAGGCGAAGCGATCCCGGTTTGCTGAGGGTGAGCGATCGCACCGAGAGTGGGAGGCCGTTGAGCTGCTTGAGGTCCTTTTCAGTGAGCCTTGGAAGAGTCTTGGTGGCGATAAGGCCTTGAGCCGCCATGAGAATGCCTGTGGCCTCTTCTAGAAGCCTTGAAAGGGTCGCTCTCTCAGCGGGTGGGATATCGAGACGTGAAAGGCTTAGAGGGCAAATGGTCAACCCCTCCTTTGATCCATGACGGATTTCGAACGGAAGGCAGGTCAGCCGTGCCACGTGTTCCCTGGTTCCTGTGGCCTTCAACGTCCAGGTGGGTGCCTTGGGGTCTGATAGCCCCTTGCCTTCAGGGTGGACTTTTTTCAGGAGGTTTTGCAAGAGACATTCTTGATCTCCTGGAGGGGTCTTAAGAGAACCCTTTAGCCCCTCAAGAAGAGGGCCTAGCGCATTGATCTGCCCCTCGATCTTTCTCAAATCTTTCTGTCGAAAGGCCAGCGTTTCTTGTTGCTGATGATCGATGAGTGCCCAAGTGGTCGAGGGCGCATCAAAGATGAGATCCCAGCGGTCGTTGCCGCCGAGGCCTTTCATCCACGCCCTCTGATCGTTGACGTGGAGTGCCTGCGTCGATGCCTGGCCGTCGAGCTTGAGATGGTAGGTCAGGGTGACTTCGGCCGCAGAGGGGATCGGCAAAAAAGTGGATGCGAGGGCCACCTTTAAAGCGAAGAAAGAATGTCGAAGCCGAAATGTCATAGGGGGGCACTGGGGGTAAACATGGAGTGGTAGTATGCACCTAAGAAGGGGTAGCCAGCGTCTACTCCCAAGGTCCCTGGTGCTGCCGGGGGGCACTAACTGGGCTTTGGGAGCGATCATCAGTGGGACACGGCCACGAAGGACATCACCATCATCACCACGATCATGGGGTCGCTCCTCATGGCCGAACCCAGCGCCGCCTCTTGTTGGCACTCGTTTTGACGCTAGGGTTCGTAGGGTTTGAGGCGGCGGCCGGATTTCGTGCTCATAGTCTTGCCTTGCTGACCGACGCGGCCCATAACCTCACTGATGTGGCGGCGCTTGCCCTGTCTTTTTTTGCGGTCCACCTAGCAGGACGACCCGCTCATGCGAACAAGACCTATGGTTATCATCGCATGGGGATCCTCGCCGCACTGATCAATGCAAGCACTCTCGGTTTTATTGCTGCTGGGATCTGTGTCGAAGCCATTAGGCGTTTTGACGCCCCAGCGCCCGTTGAGGCGGATCTCATGATGACGGTCGGCGCTGCCGCTCTCTTAGTCAATCTCCTGACGGCCTGGCTGGTGAGCCACGGCTCAAAGGAGGATCTCAATCTGCGCAGTGCCTTTCTTCATCTCCTTGGGGATGTGCTCTCGAATGTGGGCGCGATCGCCGCCGGAGTGGGTATTCTTCTGACCGGCCTCAACTGGCTTGATCCTCTGGTGAGTATCTTGATGTCGGTGCTCATTCTTTTTAGTGTCATCCAAATGATCGGTGAAGCCTTCGATATCTTGATGGAGGCAACCCCTGCCGATATCGATGTCGATGCCCTGATTCGCGATCTCATGCAGACGGAAGGGGTGATGGGTCTGCATGATCTTCATGTCTGGAGCCTTTCCCGTCAGCATCGCTTTTTTTCGGCCCATGTGATGGTAGAAGATATGCCGGTCAGTGAGTCCGCCGTCCTTCGTGACCAGCTGACGGCCATGATGGCGGAGCATTATAGGATTACCCACACCACATTGCAGTTTGAGACCGAGGGCGTTTGCAGCAAAGGCCTTTATTGTGATGTCGGGCTGCGCCCTCTACCTTGACCCTCTAGAGCCATCATCTAGACCGAAATGCCCATAACGAGCGAGAACGGTGGGGAGGACCAGTAAGGTCAGTAACGTCGATGAGATGAGGCCGCCAATAATGACCGCGGCCATCGGCCCCATGATCTCCCGTCCAGGATTGTCGCTATCAATGGCGATGGGCAGGAGGGCCAGCGCGGTGACTAGGGCCGTCATCAGAATCGATGGCAGCCGCTGCTCTGCTCCAAGCTTGGCGGTCTTAAGCGACCAGCTATGGCCTTCCACTTCGGTCAAGTGTCGGTAGTGGGAGACCAGCATGATGGCGTTCCTAATGGTGATCCCAAAAAGCGTCACAAAACCGACCATCGATCCTACCGAGAGACTGCTCCCTGAGAGCCATGCCGCGACGATCCCCCCTGCGAGCGAGAAAGGAAGGTTCAACAGCGTCAGAAGGACATGGCGAATACTGCCGATAGCGATCACCAAGAGAATGAGGACACCCGCTCCTGCGACGAGACTATGGAGGATGAGACTTTCTCTGGCCTCCCGCTGTTCGATTGCCGCACCTGAGATTTCAGGCGTCATGTCCTTAGGAAACTCAAATGTGCCAAGGACTTTTACCTTCAGTTCTTTCATGAAGGATTCAAGGTCACGGTCACTCACATGAACTGTGATCGTCTGAACCCTTTGTCCGGCGCGATGGAGAATGTTATAGCGTCCGCTGGTTGGTTCTATGTCGGCGAGGGATTGAAGTTCAACCAAGAGTCCATCTGGGGTTCTCAGCGGTAGGGTTCGGATGGAATCGATCTCCTGACGCTTATCGTTAGGAAGAATGACGACGATGTCGTGCGTCTGGTTTTCAAGGTGAAACGTCCCAACGGTCCGGCCTTTGAGGGCTGTCTGCACGACGCCTGCGACTTCCATGGGACGAAAACCTGCCGCTAGGAGACTTTCAGGATTCAATCGGATATCGATCATGGGGGTGCCTGGCGGTGAGCGTAGCTGAACATCGGTCGCGCCCCGTATTTTTTTGATCCGGCCGGCGAGGTCTTGGGCTTTTTCATCGAGCAGGGTCAGTTCACGGCCATAGAGGTTGATGACGATCGGCGCCGTGTAGCCTGAAATCGTTTCTTCGACCCGCTCGGTCAAAAAGGTGTTGGTTTCAAAGAGGAGCCCTGGGAATGTGGCGAGCACTTTTCTCATGGCCGTTAACACATCGGCCTGTTCTTGGCCGCTCATTGATTTTAGGCG
>JBEIRQ010000190.1:0-3749 GCA_040375885.1 Methylococcus sp. | reverse complement strand
TGGCAGCTCAGCGCGATGTCCTATCCTTCAAGGTTAAGGCATCTTGACGAGATGACGATTCGAAGTATTTTTATTCTGTCCGCCCATCTGATTCATCGCTACCGGGAGGCCTTGAGACTTTCCGGTCTAGAATTTCCTCTGACCAAACAATACAAACGCCTCGAAACCGCTTATCTAACCTCTGATTATGGGCTTTGGAAAGCCTATTCGGAAGTGATTCAGATCGAGGTGAATGAACCCGATCTCGCGCCCTCAATGTCATCGTAAATCGCCATCAGTCGATTAAACCAGATCCCGACATCAAAAGAGGTGGCGATTGTTTTTTGAGCGCCATCGGCCAAGAGTCTTCTCCGATTGGGAGAGTGAATGAAGGTCTCAAGGGCACCTGCCAGCGCATGAACGTCTTGGCTTGGCACCAAGAGACCGTTGCTCTCATCAATGACGTCCGGAATGGCGCCTACTCGGGTCGCGATAACGGGTAATCCTGCAGACATCGCTTCAAGTAACGACAGGGGCAGCCCTTCACTATGCGATGAGCAGATATAGATATCAGCGGCACCCAGCAGCTCATGGACCTGGTCTCTTGGGCGAAGTAAGTAGACGTGTCCTTTGAGATCGAGTCGCAATAACTCGTCTTTGATCAGCTCGGCATGGGGGCCACGATCATCACCGATGATCACCAGCGCACAGGAGGGCACCCTGCCTAGGATGATTTTAAATGCCCGCATCAGATCCAAATAGCCCTTTTCCTCTGCGAGGCGCCCCAGCGATAAGATCAGTATTCTATGGTCATCGCCGATCAGTTCGACACGATGTTTTCGTCTTTGCTCTTCAGTGATCGCAGCAACCTGATGGACGGCATTCGGAACCGTTAGGATGGTCTGCCTCCTGAGAAAAGGTTGGTGACGTTGCGTGACGACATCACCCACGGCGACGATACCGTTCGAAAAAAGATCAAGAACGCGATATTCAACCCGGTTCATGACGGAGGAACCCCTCGCTGTTGAGGGTAAACCGTGAAAGCTATTGACCACTGGTTTTCCAGCGATTCTAGCGGCGATGGTTCCGAGAATATTGGAATAAGTTAAATGGGTGTGAATCACCGCAGCCGAGGATTGCCGGATCAAGCGGATAAGCCTCAGTAAGCGTGGAACGTCAAGGAGTTCTCTTTTGTTTTTAGAAGGGCACGACATGACCTCAACACCAGCGATCCTCAATTGTGATGCGATGGAGACATGGACGTCCTCCGTGAGGCTGACGACCTCTGTTCTGACCCCCCGTTTCATGGCTTCGGTAGCAAACGTCAGAAGGAGTCGTTGGGCACCCCCGACTCTAAGATCATCAATGAGGTGAATCACATGTTGCATGCAGTCAACCTATGAATGGCGATATTTATGCCTGAACCTCGGATCATGGCGTTACGCCTTTCCGAAGGGCCGTCAACCCCCGAATCGCATCACGAATCAGACTTCGATCAAAGATCATGAGGCTCACTAAATAAGAGAGGAATCCGGTGATGATCAGCGCGCCAAAGCGAAGATAGACCGGGATCGGCGCAGAGATCAACGGCAGCAGGCTCAAGGTCATGACGGTGACTCCGATCGTTGCTGGAAGGAAAGCCCTCGCAATTTGCTGGAGGCGAATGTCCAGAAATTGTCCAGCAATGACTAGCCGCAAGACGACCATGAGTGCGATGGTTCCTACCTGCGCCCAGGCCACGGTCAGCAGATTCTCTTCTGCTGCTAGCCAGAGAGCGGGTGCCGCGATGGCTAGATGCAGGATCGAGAGCTTATTGGAGATGCTGGGTCGTCCCAGTGCTTTGTAAATGTCTCCGGCATTAAAACCAATGGTTGATAAGGTCGCATAGAGTGAAAGGACCCGCATCACAGGGATCATAGATTCCCAGCGTTCGCTAAAAAAAAGCCTGACGAAGTCACCTGAAATGATGGCGGTGCCGATACCCAAGGGGAAACAGATGAGCGCGATGTAGCGCGTTGATGACAGGAAGATGGTCTGCATGGATCCTCGGTCATTCTGAAGTCTGGCATAGGTTGGAAATAAGGCAGGACTGATGACGCAGCAAATGTTCAGGATAATGAGCTCAGGCAATCGAAAAGCCATCGTATAGAGCCCTAGCTGTTCGGCCGTTTGTAGGCGCCCAATAAAGACATAATCGAGATTTTGGATGAGGGTACCGAGGACCAGCATCAAGGTGATCTGAGCGCCATAGCGTGTCAGGGATCGACACATGGCTGGGTCAAATACCCAACGAGGACGCCATCGAGTCAGGACCCAGTAGCTAATGGTCGCGACAAGGTTTCCCGCAAGTTGCCCCCAGACCAGACTCAAGACACCGACATCGTTAAGGGCTAGAACGATAGAAACCGCCGCCTTGGTCAAGCTTTTGAAAAGATCCGCAATAAAGCGGCGGTGAAACTGGAGATTTTTACGAAGCCATGATTCATGAATGTTGCCTAGGCTGGTGATGAGGAAGCTGACGCTCATCAGCTGGATAATAGGATCAAGGCGTGGTTCATGAAAAAAGTGCCCAATCGTCGGTGCGGCGATGAACGTGCCAATAGCCAGGGCGCATCCGAAGGCCACATTGAAGATAAATGCGGTACTTGCGCGGCGATGTTCCATCGAGGTTTCTTCTTTCAAATGAAACACGAAGGCTGCGCCAACACCAAAATCGGTTAGGCCTTCGAGATAGGTAACAAAAAGGCCAATGGCCATCAGGCCAAACTCGTCAGGTGAAAGCAGTTTGCTTAAGAGAATGGTGGAGGCGAAGGTGGTTCCTTTGCTTAAAAGGAACGCTAAATAGCCCAATAAGGATCCTACCAAGGCAGACCGCTGGACGGCTTTGACATTCATCGGCCGCTTAGCGGATCGGGGATTCTAAGTCGAGAGGGCAGCCTTTCAGCCAACGTCTTTGAGGGGCTTCGAATGCCCATCGCAAGGCCTGCCAGAAGCCAAAAATATCGTGGAAATGCAGCGTGGAGAAAAAGGCCCGCGATCAAGAAGCCGATCAGGCCCAATCGAAAAGCATCAATCATTCCTAAAAGGTTATTTTGGCCTTCCCGCCTGAGGGAATGCCTGGCCTCACGAAGGTTTTGGAACATGAGCCAGATCATTGAAAACAGGAATGCTGAGCCTATGATTCCGGTTTCGGCCATCCATTCGAGAAACATGTTGTGGGCATGTCGCTCGGTATGTCTTGATTCATATCCGAGTTGTTGGGAGTAATCTTGGTAGTTGATCGGGTAGTTATTGAGACCGACACCGAACAGAGGATGATCCATAAACATGAGGAGGCCAGATGCGAGTTCGCTGATACGGCCGCGGAGAGAGTCTTCAACGCCGCTGGAGAGGGGGGCAGTGAGTGAGAGTGGGAGAGCCATGAGTCGGTCCAGATAGCGCTCTGGCAGCAACAAGAGGGCGGCCATGGCGAGACATAAGCATCCAAGGATGAGGGCCAAGGAGGGTCTCTTATGGATGGCGAACAAGGCTAACATCCCGATGAGCCCGATCAGAGCGCCCCTCGAAAAGGTCAAGAGGACGGCAAGGCTTGTCACAATGGCCGCGACCCCAGCCAACCATCGGGTGGCACGATGGTCGCCGTTCATTGAACGGTCAACACTGAGTGGGAGGGCGATGAGGAGGATTTGGGCGAAAAAATTAGGGTCGCCAATGGTGCCGCTGATGCGGTAGGTTTCCACGTGGCCGGAGAGGTTCTGCTTGGCGGCCTG
>JBEIRQ010000230.1:0-3259 GCA_040375885.1 Methylococcus sp. | reverse complement strand
GACTCAAGATCCCCAGGGAATTCCTTGGGAGGCGTTCCATTCCCTCGCCAGTGTTCCTGTGTTTGGTTCAAAGCTCGTTAAAGAAAAAGTGGAAGCCCCCCCTTCATCTTGCTGCTCTCCATCCTTCAAAGGAACCTGCGGATAGAGACTTTGAGATGAAGGGATGCAGCCTTAAGTGAGAGTTCACCCCTAAGATCATCGCAAGAGAGCATCACGATGACTGGATAGATGGGAATGATTTTTGATGGCTAGGGTCAAGGAATGTCCTCTGGATGACCCTCATCATTTAGCCCCTCTTTATATCGACAACACATCTATGAAAGATATGAGCCACGAGACAATCAATGTATTGGTGCTTTGCACCGGCAATTCCTGCAGAAGTGTGATGGGCGAGGCGTTGGTGACCGCGCTAGGTCAAGGCCGATACCAGGGCCATAGCGCGGGGAGTAAGCCTATTGGACGGATCAACGCAGGGGCTTTAGCAACCCTTGCCCGCCATCAGCTTCCTACAGAGGGTTATTCCAGCAAGTCGATGGAAGCTTTTCGTGATCAGCCTATCGATATTCTTATTTCAGTGTGCGATTCCGCAGGCCAAGAGCCTTGCCCCGTGTTTCTTGGGCCAGCCATCCGCGCGCATTGGGGTGTGGAAGACCCAGGTCACTTAAAAGGGACACCTGAAGAGATCATCGCGGCCTTTGATAAGACGTTCGATATTCTAAAGCGTCGGGTACAGGCGATGGTTGAGCTCCCTATCGAAACCATGAGCAAAGAAGCACTCACTGCAGAACTTCAGCGGATTGGGAGAGAGATTCAATAATTCCATCAGGAGTGATGATCATGGCTCAACATCAAGCAACCGCTTTGGCGCCAAAGAAAATGAATTTTTTTGACCGGTATCTAACGGTCTGGGTCGGAGTCTGTCTATTACTCGGCGTGATGATGGGTCAGTCGATCCCCGGTGTTGTCAGTGATCTTAGGAACCTTCAAATATCGGGGATTAACCTTCCGATTGCGGTCCTCATTTGGCTGATGATTTACCCCATGATGCTGAAGGTGGACTTTGCATCGGTCATGGGGGTCGGTCGTCATCCTAAGGGCGTCCTCATTACCGTTTTCGTCAATTGGTTAGTGAAGCCCTTCAGTATGGCCTTCCTCGGATGGCTCTTCTTTAAGCACCTCTTTGTTCCTTGGATCGGCGCCGATGCCGCCGATCAATATATGGCAGGTTCGATTATTTTGGCCGCAGCGCCCTGTACCGCCATGGTTTTTGTCTGGAGTTATTTGACGGATGGAGATCCCGGTTACACGCTGGTTCAAGTGGCCATCAACGATCTCATCATGATCGTGGCATTCGCGCCTATCGTGACGTGGCTCGTCACCGGCACGTCCAACTTGACGGTCCCATTTGATCTCTTGCTCTACTCGGTGCTGATCTTCATTGTCATCCCATTGATGGCCGGCATCATGACAAGATCTCTACTGGTTAAGATGAAGGGTAAAGTCTGGTTTGAGAGCGTCTTTCTCCCAAAACTGCATCCTCTGGCCATTGGTGCCCTCTTAGGTACCTTGATTTTGATCTTCGCTTTTCAAGCGGACAATCTCATCGGTCACTGGTTTCACGTGCTTCTGATCTCAGTACCGATCATCATCCAGGTCTATTTCAACGCGGGTCTGGTCTACGGACTGATGAAATGGGTGGGGGCTCCATACGCTATTGCGGCTCCGGGTGCTTTAATTGGTGCCAGTAACTTCTTTGAGTTGGCCGTAGCCACAGCCATTGCGCTCTATGGGCCTGAATCAGGCGCTGCACTAGCCACCGTCGTAGGGGTCCTGGTCGAGGTTCCGGTCATGCTCTCGGTGTGTGGGATTTGTCATCGGACGAGGGGTTGGTTTAAGTCAAATTGATGTTTGAATAGTAAGGTTCTCGGATCGACGTGATACCAGGTCATACACCTTCCCGGAAATCAGGAAGTCGATTTTACCTTCTCGTTTCACATAAATTCTTCGACGAAGGCGTTCAAGTGCCTTCCCTTGTTTTATCGCTCAAGATGGCAGAAATATTTCTTAACTGCTGTTCGTGAAAGCGAATCAACGCTCGGGTTTTTTCGATCCTCCTGTGCCCTAATTCAAGCACGTTCTCTAGAAGCTTGGCCAAGGGGGGAACCCGATGGAGCGATATCCACGCTATACTCGTATTTCAATTTGGTGATAGTAGAAAGACCCTGTTAGCCATCCGTCTACCCCCTGACATTGAAGGACGCCTTGAGGCTTTGGCGAAAGCTACAGGACGTACCAAGACTTTCTCCGGTCGAGAAGCGATTCTTGAGCACCTCAGCGACTTGGAAGATCTTTACCTCGCAGAGCAACGCTTCATGGATATCCAATCCGGTAAAACCAAGATTTTACCCCTCGAGGAAGTCATGAAGCGTTATGGCGTGGAAGATTGACTTAGATCCGGAGGCTGAGCGCGAATTAAGCAAGCTTGACCCACCCATTGCGCGACGTATTTTTGGATTCCTTAGTGATCGTCTCGCTACCCTTGAAGATCCCCGCACCATTGGCGAGGCGCTTAAGGGATCAAGGCTCGGTGATTTCTGGAAGTACCGTGTAGGTGATTACCGGATCATTGCTAGCATCGAAGATAACAAAGTACGTATTCTTGTTGTGCCCATCGGAAACCGTAGGGGGATTTACAGGCAGTGATCGCCTATCGAAGCGAAGGCGGGTTCTAATCCGACACCGCTATGGCATCCTCGCTGGTCAAACTATTTCGATCAGCGCCAACGAGCCATGTGAGAGGTAGAGTAGCCCAGCCGTTGCTCAAACGGCTTTTGCCTTGAAATCGGCTCAGTGAGTTCTACGACATGCTAAGCCTACAGCGCTCCCAGTGCTGTAGGGCCGTATTGCGAAGAACGGTTAATGCCTTCGCCGCCCCAGCCGTCCCCGCTCGATCCCTTTAGCGACCACAAGGTCGCTTCACGTGACTCAAAGATGACTCTAAGGGCTTCCGGGAAGCCTTGCAGCTCACCGATGGTGAGCCGCCCGGACCTAGCCCTTCTGAGGGCATGAAAATCATCAAGGTCTCGCCGCTCCGCGGCTTACCTTTGATTTTCAGCAAGGACAATAGCTTAAACCAGTGTCTAAAATTTGGGGTCCACTGTAGTATGCAAATTGTTGAACCGACAATCTGATTGGCAGTGATCTAAATTCGCTATTTGCGAATAGCGAATGTATGATCTGCTCATGGCCAGATCAAAAT
>JBEIRQ010000095.1:0-6402 GCA_040375885.1 Methylococcus sp. | reverse complement strand
ACCAGCGCAGCCCCAGCTGATGAGGGCATCGACGTTTTCATCCAACAGCCTTCTCGCGGCCTGGTGGGCTCTCTTGGGGCCTGCCCCCGAGACCCCGATCCAGTGCCCCGAAGGCAAGCGCAGCGTCTCCTCAAAATCAAGTCGCTGGGTTGAGAGTGTTCTGGCCTCTCCTGGGAGGGCGACAACAAATCCTAAAACCGGCACGTTAGGACTGGCGGTCGTTCTGAAAACGAGCTAGCGCCCACAACGGGAAGAACTTGTCATAGCCGTGATACTTCAGATAGAAAACCTTCGGGAAACCAGGGGCATTGAAGTAAACATCGTTCCAGTGACCCTCAGCGCCTTGGTTTCGAAGGAGATAGTCGATGCCGCGCCGGACTTCGGGAGATTCCCCTTCACCTTGTGACATGAGGCCAAGGAGGGCCAGCGCAGTATGGAAAGCCATACTGGTATGGAACCGGCCACGTTTGTCACTGGCAGGGTCGTGGTAAGTGAAATTATCTTCGCCCCAGCCCCCATCCTGACACTGAATGCTTTTTAGCCAGGCCACAGCTTGTTGGATCGCAGGATGGCTCTTTGGAAGCCCCGCCAACTCAAAGCCCACCAGGACCGACCAGGTGCCGTAGATATAGTTGGTGCCCCAGCGGCCAAACCAGGAGCCATCAGCCTCCTGTTCCTTGAGGAGATAGTCGATGGCGTCCTTAAGGACGGGCCCGAGATCGCTGCGCTGTTCAGCCAATTTCGCGAGGAACATCAGGCATCGGCCTGAGACATCAGCGGTCGGTGGGTCAAGCAGCGCACCGTGATCAGCGAAGGGAATATGGTTCAGGTAGTGATACGTGTTGTCGGCATCAAAAGCCCCCCAGCCGCCGCCCTTTGACTGCATTCCGGCAATCCAGTTGCCAGCGCGGCGCACCGGGTCACTGAATTCTTCACTGTTCGACTGGACCAGGGCGTGGGCAACCACGGCCGAATCATCGACATCGGGGTAGTGGGTATTTTCGAACTGGAAGGCCCAGCCACCGCCTTCGACGTTGGGTCTTCTGATTCGCCAGTCGCCTGGATGATCGGTCAGCTGCTTACTGGTGAGCCAACGAAGGCCTGCGGTCAACGCCTGTTGGGTCTTTTCATCGGGTTGCAGTCGAATCGTCTCTTGAAGCGCGAGGCTAGTGAGGCCGGTGTCCCAGATAGGTGAAACACAGGGCTGGCAATAGGCCCAGTCGTCCTTGATGATCAGGAGTCGCTCGATCGATTCCCGGGCAATCTTCCTAAGGTCGTTATCTTTGGGATAGCCTAAGAAGTCGAGGGCCTCATAGGCATTGACCATGGCTGGGAAAATGGCGCCTAGGCCATCGACCCCATTGAGGCGTTCAATAAACCAGTCACGGGCTTTTTCAGTCGCCCGGGCCCGAAGTGCTTTTGGAAGGTAAGGTTCGAGGCTAAAACCCAGTCGTTCTAAAGCAAGGACCATTTTCCCAAGCGGGGTTTTGACGTGGGAGAAGTAATTTCTTTCCTGATCGGGATCGACGGTGAAGAGTTCTCTGATCGAGGTGCCCTGTGGATTACGGGCCTTCACCTTATGGCTGCAGAGGATGAACAGCGGCACCATGACCGTTCTTGACCAGTAGGCGACCTTATCAAGATGGAAAGGGAACCAGCGTGGCAGCAGCATGATTTCAACGGGAATGAAGGGCACCGCCCGCCATGGGACTTGCTGAAACATGGCCAGCATGATGCGGGTGAAGACATTCGCCCGGGCGGCTCCCCCCTGACTTAAGAGCCATTCCCGCGCCTTCTTCATATGAGGCGCATCGATGTCATCCCCCGCGAGCTTCAGGGCATAGTAGACTTTGACGGTGCAGCTTACGTCGCCAGGACCGCCGGTAAAAAGGGAATAGCTCCCATCCTCGCGCTGATGCCTCCTCAGGTAGACGGCGATCTTCGCTTCCAAGGGACGATTCATTTCGTCCATGAAATGCATCATCAGGATGTATTCCGCTGGAATGGTGCAATCGGCTTCGAGTTCAAAAACCCAGTAGCCCTCCGGGTGCTGCTGATCTAGGAGGTAATCGCGCGCGCGTTCGGCGGCCCTGGCGACGGGGTCCAAGGAGGACCCGCTCATCAGTGGTTTCACATGGGCTGAATTTGCCGATGGATCGTGGTGATCTTTAAACATGTTTGAGATGTCCCCTGATAGAGTTGGCTTCTCAGTGGTTAATTTGGAAATATTCGGTACCGGCCGGCGCGAGAGGGAGTCCCCGGCCGGCTAGGGCAAAGACGGCTTTAAGGCCGACATTGCTGGATCTAAGGAGGTGGCAGGTCGCGATGGTCGCCTTGACCGAGCGCCGGGTAATCTTGACGTCGACGGAGCGACTGAAATCGGGGTTCCCCGCGATCTTTCTAAGGGTCAGTATGGCCATGCCGATCGCCCAGAGACAAAATTCCCGCATCCCCTTTTCTTCTGAGGGGATCATGAGGGTATAGCGGAGGGCGTTCTTGAGGTGCTCATGGGCAATACCCACCAAGCTCAGAAAGCCTTCCCGGAACCTTATGTCGTGGTGATGAGGCGCAAGACTCCCCAACGGGAAGCCGCCAGTCTGGTCAAAAATATCCTGAGGGAGCCAGCAGACCCCTCGCTCATGATCATCCCAAAGGTCCTTCAGAATATTGGTCATTTGGAGGCCCTGACCAAAGGATACAGCCAGCGTCATCATCTCCTCGCGATGGGCGGCGATCTCTTTAGAGTAGTGGCAGAAGAGACGAGTGAGCATTTCACCGACGACCCCGGCAACGTAGTAGCAATAGCGGTCCATGTCCTTGAGGGTTGGAAGCCCCTGGCTCAGGTCGAGATTCTGGAAGTTTGCCATCCCCTCTGCCATGATGACGACGCAAAGAGCGAGCGCTTCGCGTTGCTCGGGGTCAAAGCCGTGGGTAATCGAGATCACCCGCGGCATGACCTGGATCAGTTCGTGTTCTTCTGGGCGGGTTGCTGCTGAAAGGAGAGGGCCTAAGCGATCGCGGAGGGATTCTGGGGCTTTTTCGCCACGGACCACTTCAGCAAACCATGAGCAGAACTGACGTTTTTGAGGCGCGTCGAGGCTGACTTCATCTTCAATCGTATCGACGATACGGCAGAGGAGATAGGCGTTGGCAACCGGCCGTGCGAGTCCCTCGGGGAGTTGGGGGATCGTCAGGGCAAACGTTCTGGAGACGCCCTGTAGGAGATGGTCCTGGAAAGCGTCATCGCTCAGGGTGTCAAGGGCGTTCAGCGGCGTGGTTTCAGTCATGCAGTGGTGAGCAGTTTCCTTCAAGTCCTTGAATCAGCTTGGCTTTCTTGAATGATCGCTGCAAATGAAGCGACACGCGCAATGGGGCGCAGTGACTCAAATTCTAGCTTTTTTGTGGTTTACGTCAAGTAATGTTGTTTTTTTACTAAAAAGAGTTGAGGAAAATACAACTACGGGCTACCATTTACACTGAATTGGCTTTTTTAATGGAGATCCCTCCTAAGGACTCCAACCGCTGGAATCCGCAATATCTTGGCGTCGAGTTCCGGCACCACCGGGGCCCCTTCGTTTGGCCCATCCGACCAATGAACCCTTATCCTTCGGAGGACACATGGGCGTTCCATTAAGGCAGCAGATCACCGTTGCAAAATACCTGCTGAAGCAGAAGCTGGCCGGCAAACAGAAGTATCCTCTGGTGCTCATGCTCGAGCCTTTGTTTCGTTGCAATCTCGCCTGTGCGGGTTGCGGTAAGATCGATTATCCCGATGAGATCCTGAATCGCCGCTTGAGCGTTGAAGAATGTCTCGAGGCCGTCGATGAATGCGGTGCGCCCATCGTATCGATCGCCGGTGGTGAGCCTTTACTGCATAAGGAGCTCCCAGAGGTCGTCGAAGGCATCATTGCACGTGGTAAGTATGTGTATCTCTGCACCAATGCGCTCTTGCTCAAGAAGCGTATGGACGACTACAAGCCCTCTCCCTTCTTGACCTTTTCTATTCATCTTGACGGTAACGAAGATCGTCACGATACCTCGGTCTGTCAGGAGGGCGTCTTTGAGCGCGCTGTTGATGCGATCAAGATGGCGATCGGTCGCGGCTTTAGGGTCACCATCAATTGCACCCTCTTTCAAGGAGAAGGGGCTGAGGAGATTGCGAAATTTTTGGATTACTGCAATGAGCTTGGGGTTGAAGGCGCGACGATTGCGCCTGGATTCAGCTATGAGCACGCCCCTCAGCAGGATATCTTCATCAAGATGCGCGACAGCAAGCAGCTGTTCCGTGATGTCTTCAAGCTGGGTCGTGGTCGGAAGTGGCAGTTGAACCATTCAAGCCTGTACCTTGATTTTCTGGCCGGGAACCAGAGCTACAACTGTACGCCCTGGGGTAACCCGACCCGTAATGTCTTTGGCTGGCAGAAGCCCTGCTATCTGCTAGTCGACGAAGGTTATGCGACGTCCTTCAAGGCGTTGATGGAAGAAACGCCTTGGGATAAATATGGCAATGCCAAGAACCCAAAATGCGCCAACTGTATGGCCCACTGTGGTTTTGAAGCAACCGCCGTTGAGGACGCGATGCGTCATCCCCTGAAGGCGGCGATGGTTTCTCTGATGGGTCCTAAGACCAGCGGTTCGATGGTGGAAGAAAAGGCCCCAGAATATGCGGTCGATGGCGAACCTTCCAAAGCCCGCCGCACCATTCCGATCGAAGCCGTCGACTAAGACGCACCTTCCCAAAAAAACCGGCGTTATCCTCTTGGGGACGACGCCGGTTTTTTTATGCCCTGAGACCTTTGCTCTTTAGAGCCAGCGCCTTACCGCTTTTCGGTAGCGATTATAGCGCGGGCCGAAAGACGCTTCGAGTTGCGCCTCCTCGTAGGGGATGTGAATCCGATTAATGATCAAAAAGAAGGCCGGCGGCACGAGCCAGTAAGGCAGCGTTCCCATGATGACGGCCAGTCCCAGCAATGCGGTTAGGATCCCAAGATACATCGGGTTCCGGGTCCAAAGATAGGCGCCTAGGGTGACGAGTTGGGTTGGACTGCCCATCGGAAGGACCGTGGTCTTGATCTGATGGAACTGAAAGGCGGCGGATAGGGACAGGGCGAGACCTGCTGCGATCCAGACGATGCCGCCCGAAGAGGCAGGAATCAGAGAGATCCAGGAGAGCATCTGGTCGAGGGTCCTTGCGGCCCCGATCAGGAGAAGGGCGACCATGGGGGGTGGGAAGAAAAAAAGTTTATCGTTCTTCATAGCGTTGCGACTTAAAAAGGGTTCAGGGAGAGGGTGGCGCCGATATTATCATCGGTTGAGAGGCCCGATGAAGTTCTCTCTCATGAGGACAAGCGATTTTGAAGGTCTAGGCGCCAGGCCAGGGAAAGGGCTTCATTCGCCAGGACCCGTTCAATCATCGGGCGCTGATTGGGGCCTGGAATCAAGCATTTCATGGCCTCTAGAATACTGATGGGCGCAGGATGGCTTAGGCGCTTCACAATCTTGTCTCCAGCGCTGATGCGGCCCTCTTTGAGTACCCGAAGATAAAATCCGGTTCGGCCTGATCGAAGGAAAGCGCCGACGAATTTGGGGTCTTCAAGTTTGACCCCCAGCTTGAAGCAGGGGACGCGGGGCTGGGTGACCTGAACTTCAGCTGTGCCGATGGCGAAGATATCCCCAAGATGAACGGCCTCATCACCCATCCCCATGACCGTGAGGTTTTCACCCAGATGGCCTGGGGGATAGTCAGATTCGCCGCGTTGGTGGGCCCAGTATGCGAGATTCATTTGATCGTAAACATAAATCGCCTTGTCAGCGCCGCCGTGATGTTTGAGATCGGCCTGATGGTCGCCGATGAAGCCTTCGAGGGTGACTGTCTGAGGTCCCTCAACCGGCGCTTTAAAGATCCCTGTCTTGACCGTTTTACCCCGATAGAGGAGGGTCTTTTGGGTTCCAAGGTTGATGGAGAGCACCTTCATCGCATGGCCTCAAGGAGGGAAGTCACCGCCTTTAAGGGCTTAAAGCTCAACCGATGGATGGGGGAGGGCCCAAGAGCCATCAGCGCTTTTCGGTGAGCTGCCGTTGGATAACCTTTGTGGATGGCAAAGCCGTACCCGGGGAAAAGGGTATCGGCTATGACCATTTCTTCATCCCTGGCCACTTTGGCGAGGATGGATGCCGCTGAAATAGAGGGTTCCAATCGGTCACCATGGATGATTCCTTTGGTCCTAAAGGGAAGATCGGGGCAATGAGGACCATCAATAAGGCCATAGGTCGGGGTCAGGGAGAGGCTTTGAAAGGCTCTTTGCATGGCAAGGAGAGAGGCCCTAAGAATATTGTACTGATCAATTTCAAGAGGGTCTGCGCGACCTACCGCGAACGCCAAGGCCTCTGTCTTGATGATGT
>JBEIRQ010000229.1:0-3263 GCA_040375885.1 Methylococcus sp. | reverse complement strand
TTGACCATTTTCCGGGGAACCCTCTGGTTCCAGGAGCTTTGATCCTCGATCAGGTCCTTTCAGGATGCGAGCCCTATGCATCTGAAGACATTTGTTTACTGGCCCTGAAAGAAATTAAGTTCAAGTCCCCCCTTAGAGGTCACGAGATGGCCCATATAGATTATTCGCAAAGCCCGACAGGCATTCGATTCAAGGTCTGGGTCGCTGATCGGGAGATCGCCGCGGGGATCATCACCCTTCAGGCCCCCAACAGGGATTGAGCCGTGCACTGGCAAAACCTACCCGAGCGAAGTAATGAGTTTTGGATTCATTCCATCATCGCCGTCACCCGACGCCTGGGGCGATCCGTCTCAAGAATTTTGCTCTATCCGATTAGCCTCTACTTCCTGATCATCAATAACCGCACGAGGCCCGCATCGCGCAAGTTTTATCGCCTGGCACTGGGGCGAGAACCGGGATTTTTTGATTATTTCAAGCAATATCATACCTTTGCCTGCTCACTGCTAGATCGCCTTGCCATACTGACTGAAAGAGATGAGGGCATCACGATCCACCTCAGAGGCGTCGAACATCTTGAGCGAATCAGGGATCAAGGAGTCGGCGGGATTCTCGTCGGCTCGCACCTTGGGGGCTTTGATATTCTTCGGATGATTGGACGAACCCGAGGGGGATACCGTGTCAAGGCCGTCATGTTCGGCGATGCTACGCCACAGATCCTTCGGATCTTTCAGGAGATCAACCCAAATCTTCACGAAGACATCATCACCGTACCCGGCCCAGCAGCTATTTTGGGGCTCTGGCCCGATGTCAACAAAGGGCTCATGATCGGTCTATTGGGGGACCGCCTGATGCCGGGTGAGAGAACTCTAAGTTGCTCGTTTTTTGGTGAACCTGCGCTGTTCCCAACCACCGCACCCTACCTTGCCGATATTCTTGAGATCCCTCTTCTTCAGTTCTTCTGTCTCAAGCGAAGCTGGGGTAGCTATGACATTAGCTTCGAACCGCTATCATTTAATTCAGGTGGACCAAGGGACGAACGCGAGCACCGAATAAAGCGACTCACCGAGCAATATGCCCGAAATTTAGAACACTACGCCAAAAGCGCACCTTACAACTGGTTCAACTTCCATGATGTGTGGGAACTTGCCCCATAATCCCACGATGACATACTGCGTGTTACTCGGGCTGATGCTCATGGCGAACACGTCCATGGCAGAAACCTCGCAAGGTCGACTGGAAGCGCAGACGCTTGATCAGGCTCTCTATAGGCTCAAGGAGCGGAATACTCGTCGAATCACCTATCAAGAGTCCCGATTGATCCCTTCGCTGAAAGCTCCCATGCAAACCCGAGGGGTTCTTGAGTTTCTTCCGCCTGACACGCTTATCAAAAGAGTTGAGGCGCCTACACCAACGACCTATCTTCTCTCCAGCACCGAAATCAGACTGACGGATGACACGACGGGCGAAACTCACAGCCTTAAGCCCGATGCAATTCCTGAACTGGCCTACATTGGATCAAGTCTTGTCAGCCTTCTGGTTGGGGATAAAGTCGCTTTACTCTCTCGCTGGCATGTGACGTTGGGGGGCACCAATCGCCTCTGGGAGATGAATCTCCTCCCCATCGAAAAAGATTTGTCTGGGTTGCGCCGAGTCCGTATTGAAGGCCAAGAGGGAGATCTAAAAAAACTGCGCATCGAGGCTATTGATGGCAGTATCAGCAACCTCACCCTAGAGACTCCGTGAAATCCCGTCTGTTGCTCATGGTGTGGTTTCTTTATCTCGGTTTTGCCGGATATCTTCTCACCCAGGATACTGAGATCACGTCGGATCTGACCTTCTTCCTACCCAAGGCGACTCAACCCCAAAGTCAGCTCCTTCTTACGGCCACCCGGGAGGGTCCTGGAAGCCGTATGCTGCTCGCTGAAATCACGGGTGGCACTGAAAAAGAACGATTCGCAAGCAGTGATGCTTTGGTATTGCACCTTCGTGCAACGAACCTATTTACGCGCGTTCAAAATGGCTTAGATCCTCAGGACCTCTTTCGTCTGGAGGACCGACTATTCCCTTACCGATTCATTCTGACAGCCCCCTCACCCGATCAGTGGCAAGTGCCACAGCTTCATCAAACATTGCAGCAAAGGGCAACGGCTCTTTACTCAGGCGCAGGCCGACTTGAGGAGCGATGGCTCGATCGAGATCCTCTAGGGAGCTGGAAGCAATACCTCGATCAACTGACTACAGGTCCGATACCGCAGATGGTCAGAGGGCATTGGGTCGATGGATCTAAAAATGCCGCCTTAATCCTTATCGAGACTCGAACAGCGGGATTTGATCTTGAATCTCAGGAAAACGCTCAGGAGCAGGTCTATTCGGCCTTTAATGCCACACCCCACCCTGGACTCGCCCTCAAACTGGGCGGCGCCGGGGCCCTTGCGGTTGAAACCAACCGCAGTATTACTCAGGAGGCCACCTGGCTCTCGCTGGCCAACACGTTCATGGTCAGTAGCCTCTTGCTGATGGTTTACCGTTCGTGGCGTCTTTTGTTCCTCGGGTTAATTCCTCTGCTGACCGGATTGCTCACCGGTGCCCTCGCAATTCGGCTCCAATTCGGCGCCATCCACGCCATTACCCTCGGTTTTGGCAGCACTCTTTTGGGGGTTGCCGCAGACTATCCCAATCATTTTTTCACCCACATCAACCCGAACATCCCCAACCAAACCACGATGCATCGGCTCTGGGCCACACTGCGACTTGGCATACTGACCAATATTGCAGGATTCGGCGTGATGTTCTTTTCTGGATTCAGGGGACTTCAGGAAATTGGCATCTTTGCATCCGCAGGTCTCCTTGGAGCCGGGCTTTCGACACGCTTCATTCTGCCGCAACTTTCACCCCAGTCAGCTGGGCCTGGCGTCTGGATAGCAACACTTTCCAACAACCCCATCCTAAGGATCCCGCGCAGAAGAAGGCTTCAGTTTTGCGCTCTGGTTCCCATCCTCCTGGGTATCCTTTTCATCTTCAGTGGGCGCTCCCTTTTTAACGATGACCTTGCGACCCTAAACCCCGTCACTCCTTCACGTCTGGCACAAGATCTTGAGCTGCAACGGGCTTTCCGGGTACCCGATATGCGTTGGCTCGTTCTGGTCACGGCGATGAACGAAGATGACGCCTTGGCTCGTAGCGAAAAGTTAAAGCCCGTCTTAAACGATCTCGTCGGTGCTCACGCCATGACAGGCTTTAATCTTGTGTCCGATGTACTTCCC
>JBEIRQ010000276.1:0-2917 GCA_040375885.1 Methylococcus sp. | reverse complement strand
GGGTCGCACTTTCATGAGATAAAAGATCAACCTCGAGCCGCAACATCTCGGTTTCTAGTGCGTGACGATCAAGGTTTCTAACAGGAGCGGTGGGCGTACAGCCCACAAGGAGCGATAGGGACCAAAAAGTCCCTATGAAAAGGGTTTGCTGCCAGTGACTTTTGGTGAGGGTTCTCAATATTTCCGTTATCCTGTCGTTTATTTTGTGGGAGGCAAAGGCATGCGTGATCTCATTTATTGGCTTTTCGCCATCCTCGGGCTGGTTTTAGCTCTCACGTTCTATTTTGAAAATAGGGCGACGACTTACATCACATCAGATGGCGCGTGTCAGGCGTTGACCCCCAAAGATGACTGCTACTGAGTTCACCCACCTTCAATGAAGCTGTCAAATATGTTGCCTTCTCATCAACAGGATCCTTCTTTGTTCAAAATCATCCTGGTTGGACTGATTGGGAATATCGTTGAATGGTATGACTTTGCGGTCTATGGCTACTTTGCATCGATTATTGGCCAACTTTTTTTCCCATCCTCGGATGCTGCGGTGTCTCTCATTGCCTCCTTCGGGGCTTTTGCCGCTGGCTTCTTGATGCGGCCACTGGGAGGCTTAGTGTTTGGACGGATCGGTGATTTAGTGGGCCGTGAGAAGGCCATGAGTATTTCCGTCGTGGCGATGGCGGTTCCGACGCTCCTTATGGCTTTATTACCGACCTATGACTCCGCGGGCATGCTGGCACCCATGATCTTGGTCTTGCTGAGGATGATTCAAGGCTTATCGGTGGGCGGTGAATATACCAGTTCTCTGGTCTTTCTTGCTGAGAGAGCGCCTAAGAACCGCCGGGCCTTCACCGCTGTCTGGGGGAACTGGGGCGCGGCAGCGGGGATCCTTCTAGGATCCGGGGTCGGCTGGCTATCGGCATCGATGTTGAGTGATGCTGATCTTGTGGCTTGGGGTTGGCGTATTCCTTTTGCGGTCGGGGGCCTTGTGGCGATGACAGGGTGGTTGATCCGAAGAAGCATCCCTGTTGCACATCACAAGGAGCGTTCTGAATCGCCAGTGAAAGAAGTCTTTGGCCGTTATGGATGGACGGTCATGCGCGTTACCCTGATGAATATAGGCCCCAATGTGGTGTTCTACACAGCCTTCGTCTACGCCGTGACTTATATCCGGAAAATAGATCAATTGCCGGAATCGCTGGCTCTTGAACTTAACACCCTTGCGATGTTGTTCATGCTGCTCATACTCCCCTTCGGTGCTTGGTGTTCCGACCGGTTTGGTCGAAAAAGACTATTGGTTCCCTTGTTTAGTCTATTGCTGCTGCTGGCTTATCCCTTATTTGGGCTTATCCATTCCACCGATCCATCTGAAATCCTTCGAGGAGAGTTGGCATTTGCCTTCATCGTCTCAATGATGACCGGGAGTATGGTGGCCTTCAACGTCGAATTGATGCCCATGCCTATTCGCTGCACGGGACTCGCGTTCGCCTACAATCTAGCGGCAGGCCTTTTTGGTGGAACAACCCCTTTGATCGCCGCTTGGCTCATCCATGCCAGTGACAACCCCATCGCACCGGTATTTTGGGTGCTTGCCGGGGCCAGCATCTCTTTGCTGACTTTGGTTTTCTTTATTAAGGATCCCGCCTTAGAAACGATCTAGCCAATGGGGCGCATCTTTCGAAGCTGCCAGGGGAGAACCACCAGGATGGTCATGACGATAATGCACCACCTGAAGACCTCCGCCGGAATCGGGTTTTGACCCAAGGCACTAAAGGACTGATAGAGCATCAAGAGGGCGACCGCCACCGAGAGGCTCACCCAAAGATAGTTCATTTGCGCCTTATCGACCGCTTTATTAATGGCGTCTTCGAGTGCGCTTATTTTATCCTGGTCAGATTCGGCTGATTTGATTCTGTAAAGATCAATGTCATCGGGTTGATAGCGATTCATGGCTTTCATCGGTATAAGGGTCATCGTTTTTATCTTTGAAAAGGAAGACTCAGCCTTAGGGCGTTTGGTTCACTCAAATGACTCATGAAAGTTGCCATTGCTTTGATTAGCCTCATCATTCTCTGGTCATTGACCCCCCTTGCGATCAAATGGAGCGGGCAGGGGCCTGGCTATCTCTTTGGGGTATTAGCCCGAATGAGTCTAGGGCTCCTCGGCGTGGTGCCGGTGCTTATTCTTAGACAAACACCGCTGGCCCTTGATGCTAGAGCCCTTTGGAGTTATCTCGCAGGGGCTGTTCAGATCTTTGGCTCGATGTGGCTGACCTACTGGGCTTCACAGCACCTTCCTTCTGGATGGATTGCGGTGGTCTTTGGGCTAACACCCCTCTTAACTGCACCCCTTGCCTATGGCCTTCTTGGGGAAGCCAGCTTAACGCCGTTGAGGCTCATTTCTTATGTCTTTGGTCTTTTAGGGCTTGCCCTCATTTTCCATTCCGCACTCCATCTTTCGAGTGCATCAGGGATGGGTATTGCGGCTGTGTTACTGGCCGCTTTCGGGCAGGCGATCAGTGCGGTCTCTATCAAAGCCATAAAACGCCAACTGGATGGTTTCGTGCAGGTCGCCGGCAGCCTCATCATCGCCGTTCCCCTTTTTACCGTCACCTGGTTTGTTCTCGATGGAACGATACCCGAGTCTATCCCTTCAAGGAGCCTCTATTCGATCCTTTTCTTAGGATTCATCGCCACCACCTTTGGTTTTGCCCTCTACTTTTACATCTTGAAACATTTATCGGCGAGTCGTGTGGCCATGGTGACGCTGGTGACTCCGGTTATTTCACTCGGTGTTGGACATCTGATGAATCATGAGCCACTCCATGGCTCAGTTTTGGGTGGCACGGGACTCATTCTTTTAGGACTGATCCTCTTTGAATGGAAGGGACATCGACCATCAGGTCCTTAGTAAAGCCAAATCG
>JBEIRQ010000323.1:0-2400 GCA_040375885.1 Methylococcus sp. | reverse complement strand
TGGATGTTCTAAGCGGAGCTGTTCATCTTGGGTGATGCTAAGGCCCTCGATGTCGATCATGACAGGGCCTGGTAAAAGGCCGGTCGATGGCCTCGGGTTAACATTCATCGGCGTCTAGGGGTGCTTATTGCTGGGCGGCTTGCTGCTGTTGGCGCTGGCGTTCTTGGATGCGCTCCAGTTGCTCTGGGCTTGCTTCTGTTTGAAAGCGCGCCTTCCATTCAGGATAGGGCATCCCGTAAATGAGCGACTGAGCTTCTGGGTAATCGATGCTGATTCCTCGTTCGTTGGCTTCAGCGCTATACCATTTGGCGAGGCAGTTGCGACAAAAATCGGCGAGGAGCATTAATTCAATGTTCTGCACCTCAGGATGACTTTCAAGGTGGCTGATGAGGCGCCTGAAGGTTGCGGCTTCGATTTCGGTGGTCGTTTGAAGATCCATAGAAGAGGATACTCTCTGAGGTGTGGGCGGCCGGATAATAGGCCCAAGTGAAAGGAGTTGCCGAATGAGGTCAGCTTCTGAGCTATAATCATGACACAAATTGGGTGTCTGTCTTCCTGAGTGTGGTGATGAGGATTCAGGATGTGACCACATTCATGGACCGTCGCTCGATATTTTAAGATCACCTTATCTTCATGACGCCCTAGGGCCATTTCGAACCTATGAAACTCCTGGTCGATTTTTTTCCGATCGTTCTTTTTTTTGCAGCCTATAAGTTGGGTGATATCTATATCGCGACGCTGGCGGCCATGGTGGGCTCGGTTCTTCAGGTGGCCTATATGTGGCTTAGAACCCGAAAGGTCGAGACGATGCATCTGGTTTCCCTGGTGCTCATTGTCGTCTTTGGGAGTGCGACCTGGTTCCTAAAGGATCCTAATTTCATCAAATGGAAGCCGACCGTACTCAATTGGCTGTTTGCGGTGGTTTTTCTTGGGAGCCAGTGGATCGGCCGAGAGCCCATTATCCAGCGGATGATGGGGTCGCAGATTGAGCTCCCATCAGCGATTTGGCGCCGACTTAATCTTGCTTGGACGGTCTATTTCGTGGTGATTGGAGTCATCAATCTCTACGTCGCTTTCAATTATGAAGAAAGTGTCTGGGTTAATTTCAAGCTCTTCGGGATGCTTGGTTTGACGATTGCTTTTGTTCTTTTGCAGTCGGTCTTTTTGGCTCGCCACCTGTCGCCGGCGTCGGCGCCGATCAACGAGGACTGAGCATGTTGTTTGCCATCATGGCCGAGGATCGTCCTGGAACGTTGGACCTTCGGCTTGAAAACAGGCCAGCCCATTTAGCAAAGCTCAGATCATTGCAGGAGGCGGGGCGTCTGGTCCTCGCCGGCCCGTTCCCTGCCGCTGAATCAGAGGACCCTGGTGATCTCGGCTTCAAGGGCAGCTTGATTGTTGCAGAATTTGATAGCCTTGGTGAGGCCGAGGCCTTTCTAGCCGCGGATCCCTATCAGCTGGCAGGCGTCTTTGCCGAGGTTCGTATTTATCCCTTTAAGAAGGTCTTACCCGCATGACTCAACGGATTGAAACCATCAAGGCGCTGCTTCAGGATGCGCTCCATCCTCAGCATCTTGAGATCATTGATGACAGTCATGCGCACGCAGGGCATGCCGGCGCCATGCAAAGCGGTGGCGGTCACTTCACTGCTATCATCGTTGCAGACGCCTTTGAAGGGAAGACGCTGGTTCAGCGCCATCAGTTGGTCTACAAGGCCCTCGGGGATCTGATGCGGAGCGACATCCACGCCCTCATCATTAAGGCGAGGACCCCTTCTGAAGCATCGTGAAAGCGATGTCGCTTGTTTCTTTTTTCTATAAACCATAGGTATTGACGAATGAATAAATACGTCCTGGTCTTTGCAGGTGCCTTCGCCCTATTGGCAACAGGCTGCGATAAATCACCTTCAACGGCCCCTCAGGTGGTCGCCACTGGAGAAGTGGTTGCGACGGTGAACGGCAAGGCCATTAGCAAGAGCGCCTTTGAAATTCTGGCTGATGAAGTCAACGAGCGTCGTGGGGCTAACAAAATTCCGGATGACAAGATTGTCGAAGAGCTCATCAAGCGCGAACTCCTGAGCCAGGACCTTGCGAAGTCGGATGCCGCTAAGGACCCAAAATTTGCAGCAAAGCTTGAAAACGCGCAGCGCATGCTGATGTCTCAGGCCGCGGCCGAGCGATTCATCGAAACCGTTCAGGTTACCGATGAAGATCTCAAGAAAGAGTATGACGATCGCGTGGGCCCCATGAAGAATGCGGAATATCGCGCTAAGCATATTCTGGTAGAAACCGAAGCGGCGGCTAGAGAAGTGATCGCAAAGCTTTCGAAGGGCGAAAAGTTCGATGCCCTTGCAAAGAAGCTTTCAAAGGATCCTGGCTCTAAAGATAAAGGGGGCGAGCT
>JBEIRQ010000324.1:0-2400 GCA_040375885.1 Methylococcus sp. | reverse complement strand
GCTTTGGGATATCCATCAGGACGTCAGCAGAGGCCCTAGTAGGTGCACTGGCACTTGAAGGGCTGAACGTGAGGAAACGCGAGTAGGCGAGGGTCTCTCGCTGGAGTCTATGAACGCAGAAACTCGATAGAAGACGAGGCCTTGGTGGAGGGACCCGGACAGTATTCGGGGACGTACACAGGATGTGCGGAGATGACAGCGGCGAACCTTCCGCGGACGAAAGCGGAGTCGATGGCATCGGGATTCCTGAGTTCAAGGCGCATATGAACTTCGCCTTTCCAAAGAAACACTTTGATCAGCTGGGATTGGTGTCGTACTGGAAACGCTACAACGACTACAGTGTTCTTCATGAACCGCCGTATGCGGAACCGCACGTACGGGGGTGTGAGAGGGCGGCGGGAGTGATCCCGCCCCCTACTCAATTTCAATGAGGCGGGGACCTTTAGGCCCTTAAAGCTTAGAGGCGGCGCCGAGCGGCGAGTGAATGGCTGGAATAGCCCGACAGCACATCAAGTCCCTCGATCGTACAGCGACCACCGCGGTCGACGTAATCCTGTTTGAACTGCTCAATAAACTCCATCACCGTGTGATCAATGTAGCTGGCCTCGGTGACATCGAAGAGGATGTGTTGGCCAGATTCAATTTCCGCCAGCTGGCTTTTAAGGCCAATGAAGTTCGCAAAAATTGCGGAGCCGTGAATTTTAACCGTGTAATTGCCGGAGCTCGTTTCACGAAGATCGTAAGACATCTTGAGGAGGTTCTTTAGAGGGACGCCCCTAAAGAGATGAATGATGATCTTCACTAGGATACCTATCAAAACACCGATCAATAGATCCGTCGCGAGCACCGCAAAAATGGTGATGATAAAAATGGCCAGCTGTTCCTTACCAATCACCATCGTTTTGGCAAATTCCTTTGGAGAAGCCAGGCGAAAGCCAGTGAAAACCAGAAGAGCGGCGAGCGAGGCCAGGGGGATTTGATGAATCAACCAGGGAAAGAAGAGGACAAAAAGGGCTAAGAAGCAGCCGTGAAAGAAATTGGCCCAGCTGGTTTTAGCGCCATTATTCACATTGGCTGATGAGCGAACAATTTCAGCAATCATCGGGAGTCCTCCAATGGAGGCAGCCAGAAGATTACCGACGCCGACCGCGGTCAGGTCCTTATTAAGGTTCGATGCCCGTTTATAAGGATCCAGTTTATCCACTGCGGTCGCACTCAAAAGGGTTTCAAGACTCCCAACGAGACAGATGGAAACCACGGCGCTCCAAAATTCCATCGTCCACAGTTTTCCAAAATCCGGAAAGTAGATACTGGATAGGACATTGTCTGGAATGGCGACCAAAAAATTTGGGCCCACTGAATATTCTTCCCTCGACATGAACGTGATCACATGCTCATGATCAAGGTCGAAATAACGTTCGAGGAGCATGCCTACCGCGACCACCACCAGTGGCGCTGGAATCATCTTCAAGGTCTTGTTCTTGATGAGACTCCACGCGATCAAAATGGAAAGCCCTGAGAATCCAATGAGGGCGATTTCAGGGTTGAGATTCATCAAGCTGTGTGGGATCTCAAGAATCGTATCGATGATCTCCTTGCTGGCCGGCTTGACGCCCACCATCGTGTGGATTTGTTTGGCCATGATGATGACGCCGATTGCGGCAAGCATGCCATGGACAACCGATGCCGGGAAATATGCGTTAAGTTTTCCTGCCTTAAATAGCCCCATGAGAATCTGAAACACACTGGCGATCACGATGGCTGCCAGTGTGTATTTGAAACCGGCCATGCCATCTCCCGCGCCAAGGCTTTGGACCGCAGAAAGGATGACCACAATGAGGCCAGCGGCGGGCCCATTGATGGTGACAAAGGAGCCGCTGATTCTGGAGACTAAGATACCGCCGATGACGGCGGTAATGATGCCACTCATGGGGGGGAATCCCGAAGCCAAGGAAATGCCGAGGCACAGGGGGAGCGCAATGAGGAACACCAAGAATCCCGAGGTGAGATCTGAGCGCCAATATTGTTTGAGGCCAGCAAGACCTTCGAGGGGGAGCGAACGCTGCGATGGGGGCATAGGGGGTAACCAATAGGGGGAGTGGAAGAATAATCTAAGATTAAGCAGGAAGTATGCCGGTAAGGGTCTTCTTCAAGCCATTGATCCCATAAAAAGAAACCGGTGGGGCCAGCGCCCATCCCGTTGTGCTGGGCATTACCACCACCGGGCTGGCTGATTTGAACCAAGGCCCCCATTGACTGACAAATCCCCGCAACACGGTTTAAGGGCAGACCCTATGTTGTCTTTTCAGTTCGCTCGTTAGAATGTCAGATCCTTGAAGGAGTATCCCAACAGTGAAGATCCTTTTTATCGTTCTACTCGGACTTAGTATGTCGGGCTGT
>JBEIRQ010000308.1:0-2561 GCA_040375885.1 Methylococcus sp. | reverse complement strand
TCTGATTGAATGTCGGTATCAAGGTTTAAATGCTCACGTGCGGCAAGGATTGCAAGGCCATGGCGGCCAATATCGCCACTGATGAGGACGGCATCACCTAAGGCAATCGCCTTGGGATGGATGGGCGGTATTTCGGCCCTCAGGGAGCCGATGCCTGAGGTGTTGATATAGAGTCCATCCCCGAAGCCGCGTTCAACCACCTTGGTATCCCCGGTGACCAGTTGAACACCGGCGGCTTCAGCGGTGGTGGCCATAGAAACCAGAATCCGCTTTAGGTCTTGAAGGGGGAGCCCCTCCTCAATAATCAGGCCGACGGAGAGATAGAGAGGCTGAGCGCCGGCCATAGCGAGGTCGTTGACGGTGCCAAGGACAGCGATTTTTCCGATATCCCCCCCTCTAAAGAACAAGGGTTTGACGACAAAGGAATCGGTCGTAAAGGCCAGTTGCTCCTGGCCCAAAGGCACTCTGGCGCTGTCATGGGAAAGTTCCTGATGCGGACTCCTAAAGATGGGTCCGATCAGGGTTTCAATCAGCTGTTGCATAAGCCGCCCACCCCCGCCATGCGCCATGACCAACCGATCATAGTGGTCTTTTGGGAGAGGGCAGTGGCCTGAATCGTCCATGGGGCTACTGAACGCCTGGAATCCTTTTGGGAATGATGACGGTTTGAACGGCGTCCTTCGATGAAGAAGGGGGGGATTCAGGGTCTTCGGGCCGCTTTTGGGGTCCCTTCATTGAAGAGGTTTTGGCGGGAGGGGCCTCCCCCGTACTTGGAAACCTTCGGCTCTTAAGGCAGTTTCTGACGGCGGCAGGGGTTGGGGGCACTTGTCCTTGTTCTCCGCTCGCCGAGACCGTTTTCGTCCCTTCTTTTTGGCAGCGTTTTAATGCTGCAAGTAAAGGGTCGGTCTTCGCTTCTTGTTGGTAGCCTGCTTGCTTCATGCACTTTAGATAGGCCGTTTCATCAACATGAGCGGCGGGATCCTCACCAGAAGCTAAGGTTTTATCGGGACTTTTGGCTCTGCAGAGTTGGGCGTCTTGGTAGTAGGGTTGGGTCTTTTCGGCGAGGCCCTGCTTTGGGGTGTTGGCCGCGCAGCCTGTTCCAAGAAGCCCGACGAAGAGCATCAGATCGAGGGCGAGGCGATGGTGTCGTCTTGACTTTTCAGCGATGGCGCGGACGGTCGGGTCTTGAGTTCTCATGGCTCATGGGTCAGATAAGGTGATCTATCGGGAATGTCTCAGGTGCTTCCAAGGAAGAGATGATTGCGAGTGCCCAAAGAATACCACCCCGATGAAGCGCTGCGGCATGACGCCTCAGAGGCAACCTGATGTTCGCTTCAATTTCAAAGATGAAGGCGGATGCGACCGACTCGATGGACCAGGTCTGTGATGCGCTTGGTCCCTGTTTTTTGAAGAATTCTTTGGATATGCGTTCGAATTGTCGGGAGGCTGGCTCCCAGGGTTTCGGCGATGTCTGAGGGGCTCTTATCTTCTAGAATTTCTGAGAGAATTCGCTCTTCGGCGGGCGTCAGCTTGAAAAGACACCCAAATAGGTGGAGTGCTCTTTCATCATGACGAGGCTGAATTTCAACGATCAGAAGATAGTGGGGGGAGGCGTCATGAAGTGAAGCGCCGACCCTATCGCTCATGCCAAGGAGCTTTGCGGATCCCATCCGTGGCCCTAAAGGCCCGTGCTCCCAAATAAAGACCATGGGCGCCATCAGTCCTTGGTCCACCAATGCGAACGCCTCATCGAGCGATGGAGCAGAATCAAGGCCTACCGTCAGTAGCCGCTCATTCTTCACGCTGACCTGAAGGGAGCCCTTTTGAAGAGACTCCTCAGCCACGGGGTTCATGAAGAGGATTCGCTTGTCCTCGCTGAGAAGAAACACCGCATGGGGTGTTTTGTTCATCAAGGCATCATTAATCGCTTGGTTTTGATGAAAGAGATCGAGGGTTTCTGCGACTTTCAAAGCCTGTGTCAGATGGGTCGCAAGACGCCCCAAAAGTTGTCGTTCCCTATCCCCAAAATCGACCGATTGAAGGGGGCGATAAAAGGAGAGCGCCATTCTTGGTGAGGCCTCGCCTTCCCGCCATAGGGAGGTGCAGAGGACATCGCGGATATTATTAGGCGCTAATCCTTCATTATGCCAGGGTGTTTTGATGAGATCTCTTCGCTCGATGAGCTGGGCGCCCATGACCGTTTCTCCTCCGGTCACGAGGTTTTTCTGATGGGCCGACTGAACCCAGACGTCGTGTTGCCACCAATGGGTTTCGTAGTCGTTGAGCCATGCGGCTGACAGGCCATCGGTTGTTACGGCGGGATGGCCTGGTGAGCCATCCAGATTGAACATGCTAAAGGCGCTCGCGCCGAGGTGGATCTTGATGTCGCCAAGGGCTTCTCGAATCCGGCCAGGATCAAGGGCAACTTCATAGATGGAGCTAACGAGCGCATCCATGCTTTTATCGGTGATCGGAAATCTTTTAATCAGGTTCTTTTTATCTTTTTTTGAAGGCATACGCCAAAAGCCGCCCTGCTTTCAACTGATCGATATTTCGCGCTT
>JBEIRQ010000227.1:0-3281 GCA_040375885.1 Methylococcus sp. | reverse complement strand
TTAATCAGTATATTGAGGCGATTATAGTCAGTTTTACGAAGTCACCGCAGTCACTACCGTTTTTCCTTGAAGTTCACCGCCTTTCGCTCAGTAAAAATCCAACTTCCATTTGGAGTGGGCTGGTTACTTAATGGGTTATCTGGTTTTCCAGAGAGTCGCTATGGGAGTTTCTGGCGCGCACTTTAAGGGGAAATCTAAGGCGCTTCTCCCTTTGGGAAGGGGGAAAATCTATGCCTCGATAGGGTTTGTGCTTTTGCGATCAGTGATTTTTCTGATGCTCTTTATTTTCTCTGCCTGCAATCCTAGGAGCATGAAATGGCTCATGCATGCACATTCTCACTCTTGGGGCCCGATGCCTTTCGGATCGACCCATCGACTGAGCTTGACAAGAATCATTCAGGCACGTCGATTGGGGTGAAGTGTGGTCATCTTTTTTCTGATTATTGCGCTAGATATCACGAGCTTTCATGCGATGGTCTGTAAGCTTTTGAAGCCCCATCGCTCAGATTCATTCGTCTTGGGTGAATACCGGTTTTAAGTCTGCCACCATAAGGTCATTTGAGGTCAGGTGAAACGATCCGCCAGTAATTATTTTGAATTGACACTGCAACCGATGTCCTCAATGACTCGGTATGTCTTTTTACCTGCAGTCGCTGTTGTCATGTGTTTTTTGATCCGGGAGTCATTCACTGTTTCTGCGATGGGGATTCAGCAGCAATTTCCTTTTGGTGTTGCGTTGGTTTTGGTCGGTTTCTTTCTGGGTTTTAGATCCGGATTGATGATGCTTTTGATGACTGGCTTGAGCATTTACTTTTGGGGAACGCATCCGGGTCCAGAATATCCCCTGGCGCTCCCTATTAATCTCGTTTTGGCCATTGCGGCTCTGGCGGTCAGTGCCTCGATTCGGCGGCTCTTGAATGAGCAACGAGAGATGCGGGAAATGCAGGCTGATTTCATCGCGATCCTTGCCCATGAGGTCAGAACGCCGCTCTCCACGATCAAAATAGCGGGCGAGAATCTTCAGGAACATCAATATGATGAGTTTTCATCGAGGCGGGGAAACCATTTGATCCTGGCAGCCGAGCGCATCGAGGATGTGGTCTCAAGGTGCATGGACGTGGATCTATTGGAGCTAAGGAAGCTCAGGCCAAAATTCGAGGCGATCGATCTCAGGGCCTTTTTTCAGGATCGAATCGATCTTTCCGTGGATCCGGATCGGATTGCCCTCGATTGCCAGATCTCAGGATCCATCCTGTCTGACCCTTTCTTATATGGAACGGTCATAAGTAACCTTCTGGAGAACGCCCTCAAGTACTCCTTGAGTGGCAGCCAGGTGAGTCTGATGGTCCGTAAGCAATTCAAGCGAGGCTCGAGGGGCGTCAAGTTTCGCTGCGAAAATTTTATAAATCCTGACATGGCCCCGGATCCCAGAAAACTGTTTAGAAAGTACTATCGTGCTGAAAGCATGAGTTTTCTGCCCGGGATGGGTCTTGGGCTTTGGTTCTCAGCGCGGATCATTCAAGCCTTGTCCGGGTCGATCGGATCGGAAGTCACGTCAACGAAGGTTGCATTCTGGGTCTGGGTGCCATGCAAACCGTAAGATCGAATGCCAGGATCAAGGTTGTAGTGGTCGAAGACGATCTTGCGCATCAGGAAGAGCTTTTGATTCGCCTTCGGGATGAGGGTTATTACGCCTTGGGGGCCGATTGCGGGGAGAGTCTGGACGAGCTTGCAAGGGAGGGGATGCCGGATCTGCTCATCATCGATCTCAACCTTCCGCAAGAAGACGGTTTGAGTATCGCAAGCCGCTATCGCCATTTTAGCCCGGATGTTCTGATCATCCTTTTGACGGGACGGGTCAGGCCTGGCGATAAGGTCATGGGCTATGAAGCCGGTGCCGATCTCTATCTGACAAAGCCGCTTCGATCTCGGGAGTTATTGGCAGCAATAAAATCATTGACCCGGCGTCTGAGGGTCAAGGCCATACAGCATGACCATTGGTCCTTGGATCTTCAATCGGGTGTGCTTGAGTCACCCAGCCAGCAGTTTTTCAGCCTCGGAGAGGTTGCGGTTCAGATCATGGAAGCATTTGCGCAGGCGCCCGATCAGAAAATCTCAACAGTCAAGCTCCTTGAGCTTCTAGGGCTGCCGTCCGACAACGCAGGGCGACGAGCTTTGGCTGTCGTTTTGACTCGTATCCGCTCAAAACTAAGACCGTCGCTGGGGAATCGGCCTCTGATCAAATCGATCAGGTTGGAAGGCTACAAGCTTTGTATCTCCTTACGGGTCCTTCGCTAAGTGCGGAAAACCTGCGAGCAAAAGCCCCAAGTAAACTAAAGGGGCGTCGGTCCCGGTCAAAGGGAGCGGTGAGACCCATTCGCCAAGCGAAGGACCCTATTCGAAAGCCTTAGGGTGCGCGTCAATCTCTGCCATGGCATCGAGCGCTTTCTTATAGGGTATCAGCGGATACCCTTATTTCGCCTCGCATGGGGTTATCAAGTACCGCGATCAGGGTGATCATGCCCGCGAGAAAGAGCACATAAAACCCCGTCATCAGAAGATGGTTTTTGAGCGAAGGGATGTGAAAGAAAAAGGTGATTGGAATCGTCAATAACGCACCACTAATGATCACATACCAGAGCGCTTTTGGGATAGCGATGTCTATGCCATTCACCCGCATTCTTCTTGCTTTCACCATATCGGAAAATGCAGTCACTGCCTCAGCGTAGCTTGCAGGTTGATTTTTTGCCTTGAACTCATAGGCCGCCATCATGTGGTGAAGATCAGTGATCAAGTTAACACTGGTCGGTGAGGACTTGCCGTGTTTGTGCGCGGGCCAGGCCACCTCGATGATGTCTTTTGTGTAGGTCTTGATGCCTTCCTGAATGGCTTTTTGTGAGGGATCCCTCAAAACATTCACGCAACGATAGAGGTGAATGATGGAGGATGCTTCCTCATCCACAAGGTCATTCAACTTGTCGTAGTTTTGCCAGGCCGCGAAAGCCACCAAACCTAGAAGAAGGCCATAGAGCATGCCTACCGCCCCAAAGATTGCGCTCACGGCTTGATCGGCTTCAAATGACCTGTGGAAATGCTTTGTGATGATTCCGCGCGTCGCAACCAGGGCCGTCAGGGAAATCAACAAGAAAACCGCTTGTTATCGCCGAGGGAAAATTGACCCACTTTTGAGGCTTGTGCCGACCGAAAAATGACCCAGGTGTTCAACTCGATCCTGCCTACATTTCAGGCAGGAGAAAAAGGTGATCACTATGGAAATGATT